>CAIYBQ010000424.1 GCA_903924445.1 uncultured Armatimonadota bacterium
GACAGAGTCGCCAAAGATAGCCATCGCACGTGCACCGATCACATCGGCTGCGGTTCCGGACTCCATGGTAAAGCCATCGAAGTACGGTGGATGTTGGATGTACGTGGATGCTTCATCCCATGCGTAGACGGTTCCAGCGGGGCTTGGGATATCTTTCCAAAGCGGATTTTGGTCACCGAGGTCTCCGTAGAGCTCACGGTAGACAGCCGGATCGGATGCGGTGTGGATGAGCGACGCAACTTCTTCATCGGATGGCCAGAGATCTGCGAGGTAGACAGGTGTGCCATCTGTGCCGGTGCCGATTGGCTCCGTGGTGATATCGACATTGACCGACCCAGCGAGGGCGTAGGCAACGACGAGCGGCGGCGACATCAGGAAGTTGGCTTTGACATTTGCATGAACGCGCGCTTCAAAGTTACGGTTTCCGGAGAGGACGGATACAGCGACAACTTGGTTGTCGACGATTGCCTTCTCGATGGCTGGGTGCAGAGGACCGGAGTTACCGATACAGGTTGTACAGCCGTAGCCAACGGTTTGGAAGCCAAGCTGGTCGAGGTAGGTCTGCAGGCCGGTTTTCTCGAGGTAGGCAGTGACGACACGGGAGCCTGGGCCAAGGCTTGTCTTGACGGTTTCCCGAATGGTCAGTCCGCGCTCAACTGCCTTCTTTGCAACGAGTCCAGCCGCGAGCATCACGGATGGGTTCGATGTGTTCGTACAGCTGGTGATTGCAGCGATAACGATGTCTCCATCGGAGATGGTGGATGTCTCAAGGGAGCGGTCGACTTCTGCGGCAATGACATCGGCCATCGGGAGGATGGTTGCAGCCCCGGAAAGCGATGATTTGTTGTAGGCTGTCGGATCGGTCAGCATCGTGGTGAAGGCGGATTTGACCTCGGTCAGCTCGATGCGATCCTGTGGACGCTTTGGCCCGGCGACACTTGGGACAACGGTTCCGAGGTCAAGATTGTGGACCTGTGAGTACGCGATGGTTCCCGCTTCCGGAATACCAAACATCCCCTGTGCCTTGTAATACTGGCGGTACGCATCCACTTGCTCTTCAGTACGCCCCGTGTTGGTAAGGTAGCGGCAGCATTCTTCATCGACGGGGAAGAAGCCCATCGTGGCGCCATATTCAGGAGCCATATTTGCAATCGTAGCGCGGTCGGTTAGCGAAAGGCTAACAGCGCCTGTTCCGTGGAACTCAACGAACTTACCAACGACCTTGGCTTTGCGGAGCATTTCGGTGATGGTGAGGACGAGGTCGGTTGCGGTGACGCCTGGTTTGAGGGAACCGGTGAGGTTCACGCCGACCACATCGGGGGTGAGGAAGTAAACAGGCTGCCCCAGCATCCCGGCTTCGGCTTCAATCCCGCCTACACCCCAGCCAACGATTCCAAGGCCATTGATCATCGTGGTGTGGGAGTCGGTTCCAACGAGGGTATCCGGGTAGAAGAGGCCATCATCTGTGGAGAGAACACCCTTTGCGAGGTATTCGAGGTTTACCTGGTGGACGATACCAACGCCTGGTGGAACGACGCTGAATGTGTCGAAGGCTTGCATCCCCCACTTCATGAACTGGTAGCGCTGTGTGTTGCGTTCGAATTCGATTTCCATGTTGCGGCGAAGGGCTTCGGGCCGCTCGGAGACATCGACTTGTACGGAGTGGTCTACAACGAGGTCAACCGGGACGAGGGGCTCGATGATGCCAGCGTTTTTGCCGAGTTTGTCGACAGCGCTGCGCATCGCGGCCATGTCCACGAGGAGGGGAACGCCGGTAAAGTCCTGCAGGACAACGCGTGCGACAACAAATGGAACCTCGTCCGTGCGCTCTGCGGATGCTGCCCAGTTTGCCAATGTGTGTACATCGGCTTCCGCCACACGCTTGCCATCACAGTTGCGCAGGACAGACTCAAGCACAATCCGGATTGAAACGGGGAGCTTTGAGACGGGTCCGATACCAGACTCTTCAAGAGCAGGGAGGGAATGATATGTCCCGGTTTTGCCGGAGCCATAGCTAAACGATCGAAGGGTTCCAAATGGGTTGTTGGCCATCAAATTCACTCGGTTCTGGTGGATACAAAATGTACCCAGACGTTGCTTTCATTCTACCAAGTGCTACAGGAAAACCCGGCAATTACAGATGTGACATTATGGATGTGGTTTGATGCACCTGTGGTAATGCGCGGAGCGGCTGGCTTTCTTTTCCGGTACATCCAGGCTCGCCTTGTGGGCCTACGGGTCGCGCGTCAGCCTTCAAAGCTTACATCCACGCCTGAGGTGACTTGGTTTGTCACCACCCGTGACTTACCGGGGCCACTGTTGCATACGCTGGCCACGGGCATCTCCAACACCCGCTACCCAAAATTGCGCATCGTGGTACTCGATTGTGGATGCGCTATCCCGGCGCAGCGAGTTGTTGACCGCATTGGGGATGACCGTATAGCGGTTGTGACTGCACAGCGCACCCAGCCGGAGTGGTACAGCTGGATTTGCAGCCATGTCACGACAGATATTTTTGTTGTCACGCATGATGATATGCACTTTGTCGCATCGGATTGGGTTGCGGATATTGTGCTGCCCATCGTGAATGATCAAACGGTTGGCTGTGTTTGCGGCGAGGCATTTCCTATCCGTTTGAACACGGTGGAACCGAGTGGTGAGCGTGTCGATATCACGCATGGGCTATCGACGTGGCTGTGGGCAGCGCGCCGGGATGCCGTTGTGAACCACCAAAACGACTTCTCTTTCTCAAAGCGCGGTGTGGCGTCCGAGGGCCGTATTGAAGTTTGGGACCAAGGCGGTATGTGGCTGGAGAGTCTAAAGGACGCCGGCTGGCGCGTGGTTTTTGAGAGTAAAGTGGAGCGCCGGACGTGGCAGCACTTCGAGAATTTCGACTGGACGCGTGAGGGTGGTGAAAAGCGGTATGGTCGGCTGAAGCAAGTACAACGCATCATTATCTCGATGCTTGCTCAGGCCCACTTGGTTGCGCTCAAGGCACGCAAGCGGACATCGTTTTGATGAGGGTTCTCACCCAACCACTGGCAAGACCATGCCAAACTCTGCTTCACGCTTTGGAGTTGTCCAAACACCCAAAATGAGACGCTGCTTACGGTCGGCTGCACGCCGTGTCCGATGGATAATAAACGGATGGTAAATCATCACATCCCCGCTTGACAGATACGGCCTCACCGCTGTTAGTGGTACATACTTCTCCGCGCGGCGCCCATGATCTGCCATTCGGATCTCATACTCATCTTCGTCATCCCAGCGCAGATGGCTCCCCAGACAGAGATCCGTTTCCGAACTAATCGTCAGAGTGTATTCCGCAACGATGTAGGGTGGATTCTTGGCATACTTTTTGATCATCGCCTGCTCATCGATGTCTGTACCGACGATGGACTGGGTGTCACGATGCCAGTTGCCATTTCGGTTTTGACCGGATGGATTGAAGCGAAACGTGACTTCCTTGAGATAGGCATCCGGGCCGAGGATTTCCTGAATGACGCGAACCAAATCCGGGTCGTAAAGATATGCCTCCAAGCTTGTTCGAAAGCCTTCTGACTGCAACAGCTCTGGATGCTCAAGAAATCCAGAGATGTACCCGCACTGCTTTGGGTTTGGGGCGCGACCAATCTGTGGATCAAATTCCATCCACGATGCCATCACGGGTTCAGCTGCTGCCGTAAGCGCATGACCCTGCTCAGGGAGGAGGACATCCCGGAAAACAAGCACACCGTCATCGTGAAAATCAGCTGCCTTTGGTGTCCGGTCGAGTCCATATGCATCGACCCCGGTGATCAATGTGCTACTCATGCAATCTCGTTACCACAACCCGATTATGAATGCCAAGCTCATCGCGTTGAAGGAAGACTATCTGCGTAATTGTTGACAACATCATGGGAACAAACAGAGCTGATGGATTTCAATTGTCACTCTCTGATGTTGGGTGATAGACTGTGACCTGCCACGGCCCGTTCGTCTAGTGGCCCAGGATGCCTCCCTCTCACGGAGGAGATCAGGGGTTCGAATCCCCTACGGGCTATCAGAAACCACTCAGGCTTGCTGGGTGGTTTTTTGCTTTTATGTTGTTATTGCAGCTAGCCTTGAAAACGAAAGCCCACCAAAAGCAGGGGTTCGAATCCCCTACGGGCTATCA
>CAIYBQ010000425.1 GCA_903924445.1 uncultured Armatimonadota bacterium
GACATGCTTTCCGCCTTGGAGGACTGAAGTAATGTTGAATCAATCGTTGTCCAGATCCGGCCAGAGGGGGCTTTCAAGCATTCCAAAGCCCATCGAAATGTTGCCCGCAGGGCAAAATGTCTTTATCGGTCTTTGCCAAAACCAGGTGGTTCCACATCACCTCGTGGTCGGCGAAAACCTCTTTATCTTCCTTCATGCACAGATGGACCTCTCGGATGTCGTCCGGTCTGTTCAGGAAGTGATGTCCGAACTCCCAATGAATTGCGGTTGGCGCCCGGTCGATCCGAACAACGCTATCCGTCTTGATTGGGTTGCACAGCTGATGGCGAGCAGGGATATGCCTGGCATCACCCATCAGCCACGCACAGAAATCCGAAGGAGGCTCATGCCGGCCTGAATCAACGTATTCACTTGGGCCTATCTTCGGTAATAGGCGGCTAAGCCGCCATCACCGCCTCCAATGTGAGGCAACCTTCGAAGGGAAAACAAAACGAAAATGAATATCATCACTAAAGGTGCGATTGCAATCGCTGCAACTATCGCCATCTCGACCACTGCAAATGCAGACTACACATTGTTCAACGGCGTTGTAAAGGCTTACGGAAACGTTACTGAATCCGCAGGTCAGGTCACGGACGTGGGCAACTGGGAATGTTTTACATTCTTCCCAGGTACCCCTGGCTACAACTACCTCACCACCATCGATATCGCGAATGGAACATTCGTTGTTAGTTCGATGCAGCAATTTACCAACGGCGTATATGCTCCTCCTACCTTCCTGTCGGGAACATTCACTGCGACGCAGAACACAGTAAGCGGACAGAACTTTGTCTACAACGGTCTGGTCACGTTTACAAGCGGTGATTGGATGGATGACCTTGCGCTTCAGCTTGGCGATCCTAGTGCAACAACAATTAACGGTACATTTTCGACCGGTGGTGTTCTTGGAGCAAATGGTAACCCATACTTCTCCTCCACAGGTGTAAATGCGTACAACCTTACCGTTGGTGTTCCAGAGCCAGGCGAATGGGCAGCCATGGGTATGCTCGCATCCGGTCTCGGTGGCCTCGTCATCCGTGCACGCCGCCGCAAGCTTGCCTAAGCATAGCGATTGACAATCCCAACCCCATCCCTCTGGTTCGTCCGGTGGGATGGGGTTTTTGCCATTTATGGTGCTCAACCTAAGCAGCTCCCACAACCAGGGGAATGTTCTGTAAAAGCCTACGGGCTTACTGTCAGAGACTGTTCATCTTCATTCCCGGATTTCGCCTCAAGATGCCCACTCGGCCTGCCGATAACTGATGTGTATGGAATCGCAACCGTGCATCACCTCGGACGGTTCATCGGAGCAAACGCGAAATGAAAACAATGGAGCTGCCACTTTCCAAACCCGTGCAGGCCGGAAATCCCGTCCTCGTTGGCGGGATGATCACGGCTTTCACTGCCCTGCTGGCCTACATCGCCCTGCCGGCGATTCGCTTTTGGTATTGGGAATGGACGAAGCCCGAAACTTACTACGGACACGCTATCTTCGTTCCATTTATCATTGCGGCAATCCTCTGGGTCAAACGTAAGGAAATCACTGCAGCGGGCATCACGCCAAACCTCATCGCAGGTGTGGGCGTGGCCGCAGGGCTGGGAATCCTTGTGTTTGCTGCAAAAATCCAGACCGAAGCCCTCCTCTCGCTTGGACTGTTGATGACACTCACGTTTGCCGCATGGACCGTCCTCGGCACCCGTGTGATAAAGGGACCGCTACTCTTCCCGATCATCTTCGCATGGCTGATGGCACCGCTTCCTGGACCCCTGCTGAACGATGCCACTCAAGGGCTGCAGCGCTTTTCCACGGTTGGAGCAACCACGTTGCTCAAGCTCACGATGTTTCATCCGCGTCAAGATGGCAACCTCATCCACATGGACAACTACACGCTTAATGTGGATGTCCCATGTTCCGGATTCAAGCTGCTCCTGACGCTTCTGACCTTCAGCAGTACCTTCTCCTATCTGACCGATGGGCCTGCTTGGCGCCGCTGGGTTATCTTCCTCGTGAGTCTCCCGCTGTCGATTCTCGTCAACAGCATCCGTATCATGATGATTGGTGTTTCCGGAGAAATCGCCGGTGCCAGCGTCGCACATGCTTTCCACGACTGGTCAGGCCTGATCAGCCTCGTACTCTGCGCTGTTCTCCTCTTCTCGTTCGCAAAGGCAATGAAATGCAAGACTTTCGCCGGGCTTCCGCTCTTTTAGTCATCACGGCACTTGTTGCCGCAGGCGTCAACGCAACGTGGAACCCACCACCACCGCCGAAATTCCAGGGACTCACCGCGATCAAGAAACGCATCCCAAGCGATGTAAACGGCGCAACCCGTTCGGATGACACCGATTTCGCACCGGAAGTCAAAGCTGCTCTCAGTGCGGCAGACCTTATCGGGCCTGTGTACAACAGCCCGGATGCCGGTCGTATCGATGTCCTCCTCATCGGTGGCACGGATCGCAGCGCACTCCATGACCCTCGCGCCTGTATGATTGGCGCTGGCTGGCGCCTCGAAAATGACCACACGGAAACGCTGCCAGGAACCAATGTCGAGGCACGCCTCTGCAAAATGGTCGGAGGGACCGCTGACACCGACTTTGAAGTGCTCTATCTTTATGTGGTGGACAAGACCATCATCCAACAGGTAACGCAAATCCGGATGCAAATGCTGGCATCCGCGCTAATTGGTAAGAAGGGCACACCTGTCTGTTTCTTCCGCCTCCAGCGTGCTGTTCCGCGCAACCGTCCGGATGACCCAAAGGCTGCAGCAGCCTTCCGCGACTTCGCCGCCACTCTTTGGAACCGGCTTGAAATTCCTGCACACCTTGTTGACAATGGCTAATCTAACATCCCCGCGGAAGCTCCGAATCGCCTGCGTCCTCGATCAACAGGTTGGGCTGAAATCCCATGCCTTGAACTTGATGCAGGGTCTGAATGGGCATCCGGCCGTCGATGCAACCCTCATCCCCGTTGAATACGGGAGGGGGGATCACTGGCTGTTTCGCGTTCCGGGTCTCCCAAATGGCATCGCTGGAACTCTGTGCGCACGCGGCGAAATCGAGCGTGGCGTAGCGGCACTTGGCAGTTTAGATGCTATTTTGTGGGGGACTTGGGCTGCCAAAAGCGTCCCGCATATCGTCGAACGCTTCCCTGCCTTCTTTGTGATGGACATGACGCCAAACCAAATGGCGGACATGGGGGAGCCTTACGGGTATACAAAAGCCCGCTCGGGTCGCTTTGCCGCATGGAAACGCCGGGCGACTGAACGCATTTACCAGCATGGAGATGCCTTCTTCCCATGGAGTGACTGGGTTGGTGAAAGCCTGCATCGCGACTGGGGTATCCCGGCACAGCGTATTCACACAATCCCACCGGGAGTGGATACAAATCGCTTTCATCCATCAAGCCAGGAAGCACCTGCCACTGATCGGATTGAGGTCCTCTTTGTTGGTGGTGACTTCGAACGCAAAGGCGGACTTGGTCTGCTCGCGTGGGCGGAACGTAACCTGACAAATGTTCACCTGACGGTTGTAACCCGGGATGAAATTCGGAATGCACCATCAAATGTCACAGTTCGTCATGGAATAGGTCCCAACTCGCCCGAGCTGATCGCTCTCTACCAAGCAAGCCATATTTTCGCTCTGCCGACGGTGGGGGATTGTTACTCGATGGTCGCGATGGAGGCGATGGCCTGCGGGGTTCCCGTAGTCATTTCTGACATCGGTGGTATCCGGGATATCGTTTCGGATGGCCAGACAGGCTACCTCTGTAAGCCTGGAGACACGGCAGCATTTGCAGCAAAGCTCGATACGCTCGTCGCAGACACGGAGCTACGCAACCGGATGGCTGCTGCAGCGCGCAGCCGTGTCACGGAAGCATTTGATGCCAGAGACTGTGCGCATAGATTGGGCGACATCATCGCTGAATGCCTTTGCACGCGGTCACCAGAGCTCCGCGTAGCCTGATAGATCTCTGCACTTAGATTGACGACTGGGGCTGGCCTGCCGGGGGTGGGGCGGCCCCAGTCGCAATTTGCATCAACGCTGTAATCCACATTAACCGCAAAAAACAGCATCCACATTTCACGTAATGTGACCATAAGGCTCTTCAATTTCGCCAGCCACGTGCCGATATTCCTACTAGGGACTCACTCTGTGCCCTGATGGATTGGAACGCAACGAATGCACATTGGCTTGGCATTAGAATATTCACTGGGACACGTAACCCATGCACAAAACCTCCAGCAGCAGCTGGATGGTGTTGCTGCTGTGACACCACATGCCATCCGGTTGGCCTACGATGACAATGCTCAGTGGTGGCAGCGCCTCCCAGGGATCCGCAGTAACTGGAGCCTCCGTGCAAGCTTTGGCGCACGCCTCTACCTCAAGCGCCAACAACCCCATCTGCAGGGTCTCTTCTTCCATTCACAAGTGACATCACTGCTGTCTGCAGACCTGATGCGGATGATTCCAAGCGTGGTCTCCTTGGATGCAACCCCACTGCAATACGATTCGCTTGGCGCGAGCTATAGCCATGCAACCGGCCCCGTTGCCATCGAGACATTCAAAAAGAACCTCAACACACGCGCCTTCCATGCGGCATCCCGGCTCGTCACATGGTCCGAGTGGGCCAAGGGCTCGCTCGTAAACGATTACGGAATTGATGCCAATAAAGTCAGTGTCATCCCGCCTGGCATCGACACAGATCGCTGGAACTTTGGGACCCGCCCGTTGGATGCCCATACACACTTGCTCTTCGTGGGAGGGGATTTCTACCGTAAGGGTGGTCAGACACTCCTCGATGCTTGGCGTGGTCTGAGCCCGGCAACACGCAACCGAGCGACGCTGCACATCGTGACCAAGACCGAAGGCATTAACGGCGACATGGCCGGAATCCAGCTGCACTACGGCCTGACGCCGAACTCGGATGCCCTCATCGATCTCTACCGGATTGCCTGCGCATTTGTGTTTCCAAGTAATGGAGACTGCCTCCCGCTTGCTGTTCTCGAAGCGCTCGCAGCGGGCCTGCCAGTCCTCACGACAAATGTTGCCGCGCTCCCGGAAGCCGTTAAGCACCTTGAGTCCGGGATGATTCTTCCCACCGATGATGCGGCGGCGTGGACAGCTGCCCTCGGGGATGTCATTGCAGATGCAGCGCTCCGGAGAGCCTGGGGTGCAGCTGCACGACAGCACGCCGTTGAGCGATTTGATGCCCGTAAGAACTATGGCCGCCTCGTGGATGTGATCACGCAGTGCGCCGAAAGGAAGCTCGCAGCATGAAGGTGACGATGCTTGTGCCATCCTACCGAAAGACTGGGATTGCGGATGCTGTGCGATGTGATGCGCATCCTGACATGGACTACGATGCCCTTGAGCGGTCGTTGGTTACCAACAACAACGCCGATGTTACATTTGTCGACTTTGCGACCCTAGATGCCTGCCAGGACCCACGGGTAAAGCTAGTAACAAAGCTCCTGGGCCGCGATGCTGGTCTCGCTGCGCTTGGTTTCTACCACCATTCACGAGGTGTCGATTGCATCTTCTCGAACAGCGAGAGCATTAGTATGCCGCTGTCGCTGATGTTCCGGATGTCCACGGCGAAGCGCCCCGGGCATGTTGTGATCTGCCATCGGCTCAGCACAAGCAAGAAAAAGCTCTTCTTCAAGACCCTGAAAGTCCACAAGGAAATGGACAGGCTCTTCGTCTATGCGGATATCCAACGAAAGCATGGAATCGATGTCCTTGGCATACCGGTTGAGAAGCTAACACATATCCACTTCCATGCTGACACGGATTTCTATCGCCCTGATAACAGACGGCAAGTGGTTGCAAATCAGATCAGCGCTGCGGGACTTGAATGGCGTGATTACCCGACACTTATCGGGGCTGCACAGCGCCTTAATACGCTTGATTTTCGGCTTGCGGCGGCAAGCCCATGGTCAAAGCACACGAATGAGACGGAGCGGACGGAGCTTCCTGCAAATGTTGCAGCGCGGCGCTACGAGTATGGCGAGTTGCGCGAGCTGTACGGCTCGAGTGCTGTCGTGGCATGCCCGCTCTATGAGACCGATTTTCAGGCTGGGATAACCAGCATTCTGGAAGCGATGGCAATGGGCTGCGCGGTCATCGCAACGCGGACAACCGGGCAGACGGATGTCATCGAGGATGGAGTAACAGGGCTGTACGTCGACCCTGGGGATGTTGATGGCTGGTGCCGGGCATTGGAGCGTCTGACCCGGGACCCAGCCTTACGTGAATCGCTCGGCGCAAATGCGCGGGCGTGGCTTTTGAACCATGCAAGCCTAGCGCTTTGGGTGCGTCAAATATCATCGGAGATAGCCAATTTTGGTGTCGCTAGTACATCTTGGCAAGCTAATTGCAAGCATTTTGCAGCAGGAGAAAAAGTATGAACAAATTTGTAGGGATTGGACTTGGAATCGTCGCGGCTGGTTCACTCGCAGGAAATGCGCTCATGTTCCAGCGCTATTCGAGTGCCAAGGCGGTTGTTTCGATGGGCTCGGATGCGGTCAGCATCAAGGATTTCCGTGATCGTCTTGAAATCGTGTCCGGTAAGCAGGTGTTGACAAAAATGGTCCTTCGGTCCATCGTCATGACCGAGGCCAAAGCCAAGGGTGTTGCTCCTACAAAAGCGGATGTCGATGGTCGTATCGAGCTTATGAAGCGTGCGAATGTCAATGGCATCGCAGCGGCAATGAACGATCCAAACCAAAAGTACATCATCGAAGAGGATGTCGAAACGGACATCGCCCTTGAAAATGTGATCACAAATGGTGTCCCGGTCACCGAGAGCGCTCTGCTTGAGTTCTTCCGGAAGAACCAAAAGGTCTTTGTGTTGCCCGATCAGGCAAAGACCACGATTGTGCTTGCGCAGAACCAGGTGGATGCGACAACAGCATCCCGTTTGATGCAGCAGAAGTCTCCAAAGATCGATGCGGCTACCATCGCACGTACTCCACGTCTCGCAGTTCTCGGTTTGACTGCATCCGTGGATTGGAACAAGATCGACCCGAATTTCCGCAAGCAGCTGATTGCAAAGGTCAATGCAACCCCTGCGGGTGGCGTGTTCCAGATGAATGTTCCTGCCAAGGGTAAGGACAAGTCCGGGATGTTGATTGTTCGCCTCGAGTCAAAGGGCGCTGCTGGAGTTCCACCGCTTGCCCAGATCCGACCGCATGTTGAGCGCCAGTTCAAGCTGCAGCAGGCAGCCATCCAGGGACGGACCAAGCAGGTCGTTCTTGCCGAGCTTTACAAAGCAAAGCATCCAACGATTGAGGTGTCAAAGTACTCCCCTTGGTTTACCGAACTGGAAAATGCAAGCGCTAACCTGCAAAAGGGTGTCAAGACAGCCAATAAGTAAATGTGCGGGGGATTTTTCCCCCCTTGGGTCTTTGGAGAAAATTATGAAACTGCACTCATCAGCGTACGCTGCAATTGGAATAGGCATCGCGCTTGGTATTCCGACATCCGGTGTACAAGCACAGACGGCGCCTCAATCCAGCAGCCAAAGTGCGTACAAAATCGGCCCCGGCGATACGATCCAGGTTCTCGTCTTTGAGAAGCCTGAGCTCAGCCGCAACATTGTCGTTCCACCCGATGGAAAGATTACCTACACCTTCCTTGGTGAGCTGCAGGTTTCTGGAAAGTCGATTGAAGAAGTTCGTCTGATGTTGACAGAAGGCTTGAAGAAGCAGCTGCTCAACCCGATTGTAACGGTCGAGCTTTCGACACGTGTCAAGCCGGAAGTCAGTGTTCTTGGAGCGGTGCGCCAGTCGGGTAAGCAGCCTCTCCAGGATGGCATGCGCCTCCTTGAGCTCGTTGCAACCTGTGGAGGCCTCACGGTCAACCGACCTGAGTGGGTGACCGCGACAGTGGTGCGTACCGGTGGACGCAAGGTCGTGATTGACATGATCAAGCTGATGACCGGCGATGAGCAGCAAAACATACTCCTCGAGCCAAATGATGTCATCCTCTTCCGTGAGGTGGATATTCGTTCCTTCTCGATGATGTTGATTGGCGAATGTAAGAAGACCGGCATGGTTGAAGTGCCTAAGAGTGGCAGCATGCTTGAAATCGTGCAGTCGGTTGGCGGCTTCAATCCGAAGGCATCCCTTGGCAATGCCCGCTTGACCCGTGATGGCAAGACGGTCACCCTGGATCTACGTAGCGTGCTTGCAGATGGCACGGTCAAGGTCATCGGGGATGGCAAGGGAGTTATCAATCCTGCATCGCCTACAGTAAAGCCTGGGGATGTCCTCATGGTGGATACGTACGAAACAGTCTTCACAGCTTGGGGCGGTGTGAATCGACCTGGACGGATTGAGTTTCCTGAGAGTGGCCAGCTATCCGTCGTGGATGCGTTGGTGCTTGCAGGAGGGCCTGGTCAGTTTGCTGACCTCAAGAATGCAGCAATCCTTCGTCCAAAGGATGGTTCCAATGATTGGGACACGGTTTATGTAGACCTCCAGGGACTCGTAAAGACCCCTGATCCAAAGGCTGCAAACAAGAAGCCTGATAAGAATGCAGCTGCAGCTCCTATCAAGCCTGCTGGAGCCGAACTGACACTTCGCCCAAATGACATCCTCTTTATTCCTGTCAAGGATCCCGATAATCGTAAAAGCTTCGGTTTACGGGATGCCATGCAGATGTTTATGTTCGGTGGCTTCCTA
>CAIYBQ010000426.1 GCA_903924445.1 uncultured Armatimonadota bacterium
AAGATTACGGATTATGGTAGCCAGCTTCGTGAAAAGCAGAAGATGCGTCAGGTTTACCGGGTCTTGGAAGGTCCATTCCGTGCATATGTCGCAGAAGCGACACGCCGCCGTGGAATTACCGGTGAAAACCTCCTGCAGCTTCTCGAGCTCCGTCTTGACAATGCAGTTTTCCGTCTTGGCTTTGCCACATCCCGTGCGCAAGCCCGACAGTTCGTCAACCATGGTCACTTCCTTGTGAATGGCCGCACGGTTGATATTCCATCGATTCAACTTCGCCCAGGTGATGTTGTTACTTTGGCTGAATCCGCACGCCGTAACCCACTGATTCAGGATGCGCTTGCATCCGGAGCCGGTCGTGTGCCGTCGTGGTTGTCACTTGATGTCAACCAGTTCTCAGGCAAGGTGATTACAGCTCCTCGTCGTGATGAGGTTGATACGACGGTCAAGGAACAGATCATTATCGAGTTCTACTCACGTTAATGCGTTGCACGACTGCATAAGTGGTCAAAGGAGAAAGAATGGTTCATTCCGATTCTAGAGAGCCAGAAATCAGCGTCCTTGAGACGGAGGGAAACTACGGCAAGTTCGTGGTCGAGCCTCTTGAGCCTGGTTACGGTCCCACCCTTGGTAACTCGTTGCGACGTGTTCTGCTTTCGTCGGTGGAAGGTGCTGCTGTTACATCCGTCAAAATTGAAGGTGTACAGCATGAGTTCCAATCGATAGCGGGTCTCAAGGAAGATGCGACCGAGCTCTTTCTGAACCTTAAAGAATTGTGTGTCAAGGTCCATGACGATGCCATTGAGCGTGGCGAGGATGTCTGGACATTGCGGATAGATGCCAAGGGTGTTGGCGTCATCAGTGGAGCGGATGTTATCTGCCCTACGGATGTCGAAATCGCTAATCCGGATGTCTATCTGGCGCGCATTTCTGATGAAGCGGCGAGTTTGTATGTCGAGTTGACGATTCGTACCGGACGTGGCTATGTCATGCCTGATACATCCCGTCGATCTGACATTATTGGTGAGATTCCAGTCCCATCTGCGTTTGGTCCAGTACGTAAGGTCAACTACTCGGTTGACCCTACCCGTGTTGGCAACCGAAACGACTACGAGCGTTTGACGCTCGAAGTCACAACGAATGGGACGATAGAACCGACAGTGGCTGTATCACAGGCAGCAGAGCTACTTACCGAGCATTTTGAGCGCTTTATGACCCTCACCGGTCGTCCGCTTAGAACTGCTCCAGCTCTTACCGCCAGTGCACAGGCAGCTATCCCGGCTGGACACCAACAACGAATAGAAGAGCTTGACTTTTCTGTTCGGACATACAACTGCCTTAAGAAGGCGCAATTGCTGACACTACATGACTTGACTCAGATCTCTGAAGTTGACTTGCTGAACATCCGTAACTTCGGACGCAAGTCCCTCACGGAAGTGAAGGAAAAACTGCAGGAGCTGGGACTTGCTCTTAAGGACTCGGGACTCGGTGAGTACCCGGACTTCGATGAGGAGTAAATAAATGCGACATAGGATTGGCGGCCGTCAGTTCGGCCTACCATCGGATCAGCGGAAGGCGCTGCTCAAGGGGCTTCTGCGCTCGATGATTATCTACAAGCGCATCGAGACCACGGAAACCCGTGCAAAAGAGATTCAACCCCTCATCGAGAAGCTCGTAACGCGTGCTAAGGATGACTCAGTTCACTCCCGCCGTATTGCGCGTGCGACGTTTGGTGGTCGTTCTGCTGAAGACGAGGACATTGTAAAGGAACTCTTTACAGTGATTGCCCCCGCTTTTGTAGAGCGTCATGGTGGTTACACTCGCATGGCCAAAAAGGGTATCCGTCGTGGAGACGGTGCTCCAATGGTTATATTGGAGTTTGTCGACGGTTAATCAAACCAAGTTTGGGTGGTGTTGATTCGTGACAGAAAAGCGCATCCGGATGCTAGTTGAGTATGACGGTTCCGGATTTGAGGGCTATCAGCTCCAGGGACCGGATGTGCGATCTGTTCAGAGTGAATTGGAAGTGGCGTTTAGTCGTTTGGCAGGGACACGGATTCGGGTTCACGGAGCCGGTCGAACTGACAAGGGAGTACACGCTACGGGACAGGTAGTCCATGCGGATGTCTGTTGGCGGTTTACCGCAGAGCAGGCAGAGGTTGCGCTAAATGCTAACCTTCCGCGGGATTTGGTTGTTCGGAATGTGGTTGAGGTTGATCAAACCTTTCACGCACAACGTTCTGCCACTTCAAGGACTTATGTGTACCTGATTGATAACGGTAGGTTCCGCCGTCCGGTGATCGGAAATCGTGCATGGCACGTAGAACGATTGTTGGACATCGACGCAATGCGATGCGCAGCTGAACGCCTCACGGGTGTTCACGACTTTGCATCATTTGGCAATGCGGCGAAAGGCAAGAGTACGGTTCGACGGATGGATGTTATCGATGTCCGAAGACGAGGCACACTTGTAGTGATTCACATCACGGCAAATGCTTTTCTTAGACAGATGGTCAGGGCTCTTGTCGGATCGCTGGTTGAAGTTGGTCTGGGACGTATATCCGTTAGCAGGATTGAAGAAGTGTTGGCTCTGAAGAATAAGGGCATATGCCCGCGGGTGGCACCGCCACATGGTTTGACCTTGAAGCATGTCTCTTATGATGGCGTGCGGATAGACCTTAAGAACAAGGAATAGACGATATGAAGACGTATTCGCTGAAGCCAGCGGACATCAAGCGCGATTGGGTCGTACTCGATGCGACTGGCGTGCCTATCGGCCGATTGGCAGCAGAAGCAGCTAAGCTGCTCCGTGGTAAGAACAAGCCGTACTTTGCTCCACACTTGGATTGTGGTGACCACGTGGTCATTATCAATGCAGCACGTGCAGTGATGACCGGTAACAACAAGGCTGATGAGCCTATCTATCACCACACGTTGTACCCAGGTGGTATCAAGCAGATTGAGCGCGGGACGTTGCACGAGCGACGGCCTGAGTTGGCAATCTACCGTGTTGTAAAGGGGATGCTTCCTCACAACGCGTTGGGTTCCCAACAAATGCGCAAACTCAAGGTTTACGCCGGCGAAGAAGGGTTGGCACGTCACCGTGGCCAACTCGGTGAATCCGCCGAGGCAGGAGCATAATCATGGCAGATACAGTTCGCTACTACGGTACCGGTAAGCGTAAAAACGCGATAGCCCGTGTTTGGTTGTTCGAGGGTGATGGCTCCATCGAAGTCAACAAGAAAGGCGTGCTTGAATACTTCTGCCGCCGTACTCTTGAAGCTTTGATCAACCAGCCTTTTCAGGTTACCCAGACCGAAGGCCGCTACAGTGTGATGGCTAAGACGCTCGGTGGCGGAATCTCCGGCCAGGCCGGAGCACTTCGCCATGGAATCTCCAAGGCACTGGTTGAGGCTGATCCTGAGCTTCGTACACCACTACGCCGTGGAGGATTCCTCACACGTGACCCACGCGTCAAAGAACGTAAGAAATACGGTCGGAAGCGTGCACGTCGTGGATTCCAGTTCAGCAAGCGTTAATCGCTTCGCTTCTGCGACTCTAAGAGGAAGGTTCCTTCGGAACCTTCCTCGTTTCTTTAACTGACACCAAATCTTGCGATACTGTCATCCGAACTTTGGACTGACTTGCCAGGTCATGTAATCGTCTTGTTTCTAGATAGTGCTGATGGGATTGATTACTCTATCCAAACATGCTGATGTGCAATCCGAACAACGGGATGTGCAAAAAATAGGGAGGGGCACTCGATAAAGTGTCCCTCCCAAGGTTTTCCGATGTAGCATCGATACGTTGTGAACGCTGCTCTGCTTCCTAGCGATTCTGAATCCGTATTTCAAACGGTCGGTCTCCACCAACATCGAATACAACAACATCGTTTGGTTTCACATCCCCACGCAGAATCGCTGTACTGAGAACATTGTCAACCTGACGCTGGATCGTCCGCTTTAGCGGGCGGGCACCATAAACCGGGTCGAACCCGAGCGTGACCAGCGACTGCTTGGCTTCAGCCGTAAATGACAGCGTAATACTGCGCTCCAACAACGCCGATATCGTTCTCTGCAGCAGAAGATCCACAATCTTGAGCAAGTCGTTTTCCGTCAAGCCCGCAAACGGAATGATCTCATCAATCCGGTTGATCAGCTCAGGACGGATGATTCCTGTCAACGCACGCAATGCAGCCTTCTCTGGGTCGCCACCGGACCGTATCGCATCTTGGATTTCCTGGGACCCGAGATTACTGGTCATCAAGATAACCGTATTCCTAAAGCTTACAACCCGGCCTTGCCCATCCGTCAGGCGACCATCGTCGAGGACCTGGAGGAGGATGTTCCAGACATCAGGATGCGCTTTCTCAATCTCATCCAAGAGGACAACCCGATAGGGGCGCTTGCGAACCGCTTCGGTTAGCTGACCACCATCTTCATGACCGACATAGCCAGGTGGAGCACCGATTAACCTTGAAACCGAGTGCTTTTCCATATACTCGGACATATCAACACGTAC
>CAIYBQ010000427.1 GCA_903924445.1 uncultured Armatimonadota bacterium
CCCACGGTCCCAGTCCTCGTATCCCCCGATGACCAGATCGACAAAGCCATCGTTGTTGAAGTCTGTCCAGCACGCGCCACGGCTAACCGCTGCAGGAAGAATGGGCAGCGCAGTGTCTGTAAACTTCCCATTTCCAAGATTCCGCATTAACATCCGCTGCGACCAGGAAAACAGGTCGACATTGCCATCGTTGTCGTAATCCGCGGCCACCACATTGCTGGCAGCCCCGATATTCGTGAATTTCTTGCCCCGCTCGTTGTGCCAGATGACGCCGCCGCAAATGATGTCCGTGAAGTGATCATTGTCAATATCGACAAAGCACGCTTGGTCATTTGCCAGCTGTAGGCCAAGCGCTGGTGCACCGTCTTTGTAAACAATGCCAATACCGGATCCTGTCGCATCCGTTGTGCGGGTAGCCGCTCCGAGCAACGTAAGTGCGATCAGGATGCGGGTGAGTGATTTGACCGATGGACGATGGGTTTCCACGTTCCACTCTAGCGTAGAGTTCCGTTATTAGGTACTTGGCGGCATCGATTTAGCCTTGTCACACCGCGCCGCGAGTCGCTAGAATGCCGCATGCCGGAAATTCCTCGCGCCGCGATGCGCCTCGCAGCCCGCTGCCTTTCAGATGTAGCTGAGCAGGAGCGGTTTCTTGCGTGTATTGGGGAAGGCAAAAGCGCAGAACCTGCGATTCTTTGGTTCGCAGACCACGCATCGAGTCCTTTCAATGCACGCGATGCAGCGCCGTGGCAGCCGGCGTATGTTGAGCGCGTGACGACGGCAGATAAGCCCGGATCACACCCACTCCACGCAGCGGGAGCCTATTACTGTCTGGATCTATCAAGCGTCTTTGCAGGTACATGGATATCGGTGTTGGACGCATCGATGCCTTTCTCGATCATTGATGTCTGCGCAAGCCCGGGCGGCAAGTCGCTCCTTGCGATGCGCGCGTTGCCACAAAGCACCCTCCACGCGAATGAAACTATCGGTAAACGTGTTGGTGCCCTTAAGGAAAACCTCACGCGCTGCGGCATTCCCGCCGTTGTCACATCGAATGACCCCAAAATTCTCGCGGACATCCATGGACCGACATTCGATATTGTGCTGGCGGATGTACCTTGCTCAGGCCAGAGCTTGCTGGCACGTGGACTGAAAAACGAAGGTTGCTTCCACGACATCAATGTTGGCAAAAACACCGGTCGACAGCGGCGCATCTTAGCTGAGTGCATCCGCTTGTGCAAACCCGGTGGCTACATTGCTTATAGCACGTGCACCTACGCGCAGAGTGAAAATGAGGGCGTTGTTGAATGGGCATTGTCGAAGCACGAGGGTTGCTCAACTGTCGAGATTCCGCTCCTCAATGTCCACCGCTCTCAGCTTAGCTCTGAGTTCTGCTATCGCCTCTGGCCACAGCAAGGTGTTGGTGCGGGTGCGTTTCTTTCCCTGATCCAGGTCGGAGGTGACCAGACATGATTTCAAAGTATCGGTTTGCAATCGGTATAACCGCGGGCCTGTCCATTCTGGTAACCGGCTGCGGAGGCGGCGTCTTCACGGATGACATCTCAGTCGGGACCAGCCTCTGGACACGCTCCAAGGTTACGCGCTACTCGTACACCGTTGTGCCATCTGGATTTATGTTGCCGCAAAAATATGCGGTGCAAGTCTATTCCGATGGCAGCTCGTCAGTGACAGCCGTTGGCGATTCACCGCCGCCTTGGCCGGATCAAGTGTTCAAGAGCATGGACAGGCTGTATGCGCACCTGAAGGATGTTCGTGCGAATGGCGGAATTGCAACCGTGAAGTTTGATCCCACCGATGGACACATAACGGAATGCTATGTCGACCCGTACAAGCAAATGGCTGATGATGAGATTGGCTATGTGATTTCAGATTTTAAGATTGAATAGCCATCAGCTACGCTCCCGAATCGGCTCACCTTGCACACTACAACGCCTTTTCTTGTCCGATCCTGCTTACGTAGTTCTCATCACCGTGATCAAGCCAAGCAGACTCCTAAAAAGTGCTATTTAGTGAATAGTTGACATTGTTAACGTTTCTCTGTATCCTGTGCTATACCGATAAAGCAAGGATGCTTTTCTGATTGCTCTCCACACCTAAACTGGTTACGATACAAGACATCGCTGATGAACTTTCCGTCAGCAAAATGACCGTGTCTGCCGTTCTTTCAGGTAAGGCCACTGACTTGCGCATATCGGCATCCACACAGGAACGTGTTCGGACCGCTGCCCATCGCCTCGGCTACCGTCCAAACGAAGTCGCACGTGCCCTTCGGCGCAAATCCACCAAGATTCTAGGTTTCGCCACGGGTCACAACGGACTCACAACATCCGATCCGTGGATGGCTCAGATACTCGGTGGGCTTCAGGATGGCTGCCGTGAAGTCGGAAATGACCTCCTCCTCCATTGTCATGCAAATGAGACGAGCGTTGAAAATGCATATAACGCTGTCCTGGATGGCCGCGTGGATGGCATTATTTACTATGGGCCTCCCGGCCACCAAATGACGGAGCGGATCCGCGAACAGCGCCTCCCCGTCGTTGCCATCGTGGATGAAGTCCCAGGGCTTCCATGTATCGCCGCAGATGACACATCCGGCGGGTATCTCCTAGCCGACCATCTCCATGAGAGGGGTCACCATCACCTGCTCTACGCTCCGCAGCTGATGGACTCAAGCTCTGTTCTGAACCGTGAGGCGGCCGTTATCGAGCGTGCTGCGGCTCTCCAAATGGAAGTTTCAAACTGGGGCAAAGTCACCGCTGGCTCCGAGCAGACATTTCTAAACCGCTGGCTGCAGACACCTCCGGAAAGACGTCCGACGGCAATCGTCGCCTGGGATGATGAAACTGCAATTCGCATCTGGCGTACGGCGCGCGCAATGGGAATCCGGGTCCCACAGGAACTTGCAATCACGGGTTTTGATGGCCTCCCAACGCAGCTCGAAGGCATTTGCGACCTCTCGACCATCGTCGTTCCATGGGGGGATGTTGCCTGCAAAGGCATCCACACCCTCCATAGCATTTTGACATCCGGTACTCCGCCGGACCAGACGCAGATCAGGCTCCCCGTAGCCCTGCGGATAGGAGACACCACCTGATGGCAGTGTGTTCCCCTGTAATGGAGATGTTTGATGGCAGTAATCTCGTTCAAATCCTACTAG
>CAIYBQ010000428.1 GCA_903924445.1 uncultured Armatimonadota bacterium
ACGATGCCAAGCGACCACGCAAGCACAAAGGTAGACCAGGCAGTCCATTGGTCCTCAGAGCTTGGAGGAGCGATACGATTCCACTCACGGACATCCCGGCGCGTATGCATTGGGTTCGCACTAGCACCTTGCAGCTTCACCTGTTCGTATGCGTACCGATAGGTCTCGAGCCCCTCGAGCAAACGCAGTGGGAACGCAGCTCTCTCGCGCAGAAACAACACCTGATGCGGCTCCGCCGAATTGGTGATCTGTCCATCCCGGATACCCTGCGCACTCTTTGTCAGGAGCTCACGGAACTGATGCTCGGCATCTGAGCGGGGCTCCGCCCCATTCATCACACCAACAATCGTCTGCTCTTTGTTTGCATGATGCAAATATCCAGGAGCATTCTCCTTGATGTGCAGAAATGGCTGCGAGAGGCCATGAAGGCGGCGCATTTCTTCGATTGCGCGATCAGGCGTTGCACCAAACCGTTCAAACAGCTTGTCCAGGACCGCTTCATCCCCGACCGCTGTAAACACGCGGCGACACTCGGCCTGGAGGGTATCCCGGAGCCGTGATGTATCCGATGAGCGGATATTGTAAATGCTCCCCGATGCACCTAAGGCATCTAGTGCGCGTGCCGCGGCGGCTGAGACTGCTGCGTTGCCCGCATCGGATGCATCTCCAACATAGGCCGCAAATCGTGCATCGATGTCGCCACCTTCGAAGGTAACTCTGCCATCCTCATGCTCAACACGTCGCCCGGGCTGGAAGATAACCAGACCGTTGACATCGACTGGCGCATCCATGGCGTTTTGTTCAGCCTTGACAAACTGCCCCTCGAGCGAGCGCATCAGCTCAATATAGGCATCCAGTTCGGCTTTAAGAGCCTCTACCGTCTCCTGCAGGCGAATCAACAGATAAGTTCCGTGGTCGGCCGAACGCATCTCAAGAAATGTTGCAGCCCAGCGCCGCGCATGCGAAAGGTAGGTATCAACGCGCTCATCGATTTCCTTGCGCTTTGCTCCAGGAATCAGCATTAAGGCAGGGTCACGCGCAAACTCTGTGATCAGACCTAGCTGTTGGTCCCGCATGGATGCGGCTTCCGGCAGCTCAACCTGCATCTGCTCGCGCCGACGCGTCCACTCCACAACACCATGCCGGAAGCGCTCATTGACGTGCTCCAAAAAGCTTCGCGCAACCCCATGCCTGCGGTGTGGATGATTGATACATTCGGCGACAAAGTTCCGGAGCGCAGCCTCTTTAGCCGCAAGGACATCCCGGACATTCTGTTGCATCTGGTACGTGTCATCACCAAGGTTTGCCCGTTGCTTGGCGGTTGGATCCGGATTCGGGTCCGTATCGACATAGCGCGCTTCGAGATCACGTTGGCGGACACCGAGGAAGTCCACGACCCGCCCGTGTCCCGGGTAATTCAGTTGGTACTGCTGATGTGCGGATGACCAATACCCAATCGCGCGGTCGCGGAGCGACTCTCCACTGTCGGGGCCAGCCGCCAGCAGCTGTTGTTCAAGCGAATCAATGGTTAGACCAAGGCGCCGCATTTCCTCATCGGTGAAGCCGCCAATATTAGCGACACGGTCGAGCGGCTGCGTCCAGCGGCGGACAATATGACCAGCGAGGCGATTGACGCACGCTTCCAACACCTTTTCACGTGGGAAGTGGATGGCCGAAAGGCCCATCGTCATAAAGTTCTGCGGGCAACCAAGTTCATCCGGTTGGGTCAGAAACTGATCAAAGTTGTCACGGTTGGACTTCTTTTGACGTTGAAACTCGCTGGTCAAATCCAAGAACACCGAATGGCCAATCATTTCAACCAGCTTGTCAACGGTCCCAAGATTCGCACGTGGCGAGCTGGAATCGACAAGATAAGTGTAGCGAAATGGTGGGTCGATGCTTGCGACACCGGGCTGATCCGGACGGTACTGGGCCGTGAACTCTGTGTTCGCATCTGAGTAGTGATTCAGCTCAAGCAGGCTGGCATATGCATTCGGCCGGTTATCAACGGCAGCAGCAGCCGTGTGCGGAGGCACTGTAAAAATGCCAACAACCTGCAGCATCGGCTGGCTCTTTAGCAACTGACGCACGGTGTACGCGAGGTCAAGGAACATCCCGGAGCCCGTGCCACCGAGGAGACTGCCCACGATGTAAACCGTGACGCCTTCAGAGACCTGCAAGCCGCGGCGCATCGCTGCAGCTTTACTCGCATCCTTGGTGATTTCTGTGTACTTTTCTTCTATACGGCGAGAAATCTTCTCGTAATTCCAGAAGTACGCAAGCCGTCCGCGTGCACGAACGGCACCTGCTCCCTGAGCGATGTCTCCGCTTAGTGTGCGTGGGTCCAGCCAGTCGCGAAGGTGGGGATATTGATGCAGGTTTTGACGGAGCTGATCAACACCATGCACAGATGTATGAATCTTGTCGGCACTTGGAAGGTTTGCGGCTTCCGAGAAGTTTGGATTGGATGTAAAGATCGCTTCATCCGTATCGAGGAGGAGATAAGAAACAATCGGTACATGGTCTGTCGAGCCGTACTTTTGGATCATCCTCTGACGGATATCCAGTAACACCCGATGTCCGGTGCCACCAACGGCGATTAGTAAGGACCGAGAAATCCCTCGAAGGCGTTGGTCCTCTGCTCTGACAGCTCCACTTGTGCTATTTTCACGTGCCATAACCGGATTCTATCGCTGGTAAGATACGTCCACAGAGATGGCCATTAAGCAACAATCATCGATGCATGAAACCAATGCACAAACTACATTGTTCTCCCAAGGCAATAATCAGCATCATCAGGACATATCTGAGGTGCGCGACATTCATGTGAACCGGCCAGTAGCAAAGCTTGGCGGGTTGGGATTCCTTTCGCTAGTTGCAACATTTATTGCCGTGCAGCTTACGCTAATGATTGCCCTCATGACGCCGCGAGCAGTTGAAATACCACCAGCGCCTCCTGTTGCAGCGCAAGCTGGTATCGAAACGCCGATGGGCAGAGAACTTTCGATTTCACCGTCGATTGAAGCCCCAAGTCCACAAACCGCTGATAAACGCTTTATGAATGGTCTTGAAGTAGAACCCGCACCACCAACCGTGAGTGACCCATTTTCCACGCGTGGACCGAGTAATAAGTGAAACCACCAACGCAGCTTATGCAGCAAGATGTCCTTCAGGTTGCATGGCTGTCGACCGATCCAAGCGGCACATCCCGGACGCTCTTGCTGACCATTGCCACACAATCCTGGCACCCCCTTGGCACCCGCTTTGCCGAAGAACAGCAGGCCTTTGCTGAAATCGGCGTGGTGGACTTTAGTGAGGCTGCGCCAACCGTTGACATCATCAAACGCTGGAATGGAAACCTTCACTGGCTTCCGGGCCTCCTAGCCTGGTACCGCAAAGAGGACTATGCACGGATTGATCGCTACGTGGAGGGAAATCCTCTCGGTGGTACATTCGGACAAATGGCCTGCTCCATAGATGCTCATGATCCAGTCCTCTCAATCAAAGTTGGCGCTGGAACCACTCCGCTTCCAAGTATCGCTGCCATTTTGACGCAAGCGGCCATCCGATCGACAAGCATTCGGCAATCTGGAGAACCTCAGCTACGCTACACA
This sequence comes from uncultured Armatimonadota bacterium, assembly GCA_903924445.1. Classification (GTDB taxonomy): domain Bacteria; phylum Armatimonadota; class Armatimonadia; order Armatimonadales; family Armatimonadaceae; genus CAIRTT01. The sequence continues at coordinate 3,615 of CAIYBQ010000428.1, forward strand.
CCATCTCAGACACCAGACAGCGTCGCCGCAGACATTGATGACATTAGCTTTCCATACCTTGTGGAAAAAGGCTATTCAATGCCAAGCGCCCGCAAGTGCGCTGCGTGGTGGATACCCGCCAGGAACCTACAGCGAACATCGGCATGATTAGAAGCGGTTCGGTCCGCCCATCATCCCGCCACCACCCGTCATCCCCTGCCCGCTTGTAAAGAACGGATTCTGCAAGCCATACTGGCCACCAAACCCACCGAAGCCAGCATCACGTGCCGTTCCCAACCGCCCTGTCTGCGGAATATCCCCAACAGGAAATGCACGTAACCTCAGCCCAATGTTGATTCCCTTTTCGCTCCGAAAGCCAAATGGTTGATCAACGTAAGCAACAGTCAAAACATAGTCGTGAAATGTGTGTTCAACGGCAACGGAGCGATAATCGAATTTCTTGCTGAAACCGCTGTACGAAAGCTGTGACATCACGTGGGTCCCGCGGCCAAACATCCACCCACCGAACCTGCCCGCGAGCTGGGTCCATTGTTGTAACCTCGGTTCATAAGACAAGGCAAGATCAGAAAAGAACTCGTTTGCCAGCTCTGCCTGAATGGCGTACTGCATCGAAACCGGCGCCTTGGTGTTGGGGTCCCAGGCAATTTGGGTTCTTGCCGCCAATCGCTGCGAAATCACACCCGAAACCTGCGCCTGGAGGTTTGTCCAGGGTCTCCGAGGGCTCCCGGGGAACAACGGCTCGCGGCTACGCTCGATGTCAAACGCGGTCCCAAACGATGCCTGCAAACGATCTGTTGCAAATGTGCGACTGGCTGCAGCCACATTACTGGAGCCAGTTCGATCAAGACGAAAGCCAACCGGGACGCCGCCATAGGGCCGGTTGTAGCGATACGTCAGATTCCATCCAGAACCTTCCTCGCCGCCAGCTGCGAGCGTCGTCGAATGGTCAAGCACATATTG
>CAIYBQ010000429.1 GCA_903924445.1 uncultured Armatimonadota bacterium
CCGGTACCGATGACGACATCTGCCTTAGCATCTCCATCGATATCGGCCCAGTCTGCTCCGTAGCGCTGCTGGAAATCCCCTGTCGTATCCAGCGGAATCCCGGATCTTGCACCAAGGTTTGTAAAGCGAATCCGGCCGTTGTTTTCTAACAGAGATGACCCATCCGAGTCGCTAAGTAACAACAGATCGCTGTCACCATCATTATCGAAATCTTGGGGCGCAATGCCCGTTACGCGACTTGCAGCGGCTTGTAATCCAATGCGCTTACTAACATCGAGGAATGTATTGCGCCCACGTGCGACGAATGCGACTGCGGTCTGCCCTGCGTAGTGAAAGCTGCCACATGTCGTCGGGATGCCATCTACGGAGCAGACTTGCGGCGCACTCGCTCCGAAACCAACGTAGCGACCGGCAACAATGTCGAGTGACCGCCCACGGTCAAGATGTGTGAGTGCAATACTGCTCCACCAGCTGGTCGTATCGCCGATGGGATTAATGCGTGACGCTATGAGCTTTGCGCCTGTGTTGCGAAGGAAAAATAGTCCGGGATGTCCGCCGATGACAAGATCAACGCGACCATCAGCATCTATATCGCCCGCAGCGATGCCATGCAGCCTCCCCGATAGCGCGGGGGCCCAGGTTCTCGAGATGTCCGTAAATCCTTTACCGGCATCGTTGCGATAAATGCGGATGCCATTGTGATGGACAACAATTGCCTCATCAAAGTGGTCGCCATTCAGGTCAGCAAATGCGCAGCCGGTTCCAAACGTTTCCTCGATATTTTTGGGTTGCTTTTCCAGAATGTAGTTCGATGGCGGAAGCCCCCATTCGAGGGAGCGGTCCTCAAATGCGATCCGTGTTTCCTGCTGATTTCTTGCTGAGCGATCACGTCCATAGGTGCGCCGCCCCGTATTCATAGCTGACTTCGATGGCTGCTTTGCCATGACAGATTTGCACCCGGGGGTTACCAGTAACACGGAAGCAGCCAGGGTAAACGATGCCAGAATCCAATGTGGAGACAGTCTCATATCCTAGGTTGTCGGAATATTACGCAGGAAAGTGGAGGGTCACGAAAAAACCGGCCAGGATTCCTGGCCGGTTTGCTTCCGATTCGTAGGACTACTTGGCTTTAGCCTTGATGTCCTTGACAGCATTTCCGTAGCTGTCCTTCATCCGCTGTACCCACTGATCATCACCCCATGTGCCTGGGTTCATCGGGTTGTAAGGCTTCTTCAAGCCATCCTCGATGCGGCGGGCAATGGCTTTAGGATCAAACGCCGGCATTCCACCACCAGCGGCTCCACCGCCGCCTGGACGTCCACCGCCCATGCCACCACCGCCACCGGGACGGCCGCCGCCTCCACCACCGCCCATGCGGTTGTTGGCCTGCATCTCAACAGCAAGCTTCTTGATCTGTGAGATGTTGGTCGAAAGAGGCGCGGTCAGTTCTTTGGAGACCTGCTTTGCCTGATCTTCGGTCATGTCAGGCTTGGCTGCCCACTTGTCGAGAACAGCAGTGACTTTCTTGGCCTGATCTTTGGTCAATGCAGTCTTTGGATCTTTGTTCAGCTCAGCAATTGCGCGAACGGTACGCCCAATCATCATGCGGTTCTTGCGTGCTGTACGCATTTTGTCCATCGCTTTTGTAAGCTCTGGAGGCATCTGGAAACCGCCCATACCGCCCTGCGCCATCACGGGACCAGTTACAAGGGCAGCCATCATCAACGTAGCTGCGATCATCAGTACTTTCTTCATCATTACTCTCCTGTGTTGTTCAATCCGAATTGCGACGATTTCTGCCGCTTGTACATCCAGCAAACATCCAATGCCTACTCGTAGCGAAGTGCCTCGATAGGTGACAACTGGCTTGCCTTGAAGGCGGGGTAGAAGCCAAAGAAGACACCAACGACCGCTGAGAACGAGAATGCAAGCGCAACCGTTTCCATCGCGACATCCACGCGCCAGCCGTTTTGCTCAGAGATAAAGCTGCTTCCGGCGTAACCCAGCCCAACCCCGATCAGGCCTCCAACCAGGGAAAGGAAGAGGGCCTCTAGTAGAAACTGGCTCAAAATATCAGCCCGCCGGGCACCGATAGCCTTACGGATACCGATTTCCCGTGTGCGCTCCGTTACCGAAACTAGCATGATATTCATGATGCCGATGCCACCAACCACCAGACTCACAATCGCGAGGTAGGTGATCAATGCACCAAAGGTCGACTGCTGCGCATCTTGTGTTGCCGCAAGGTCAGACTGGCTGAAAACCGTAAAGTCCGGCGCGCCTGAA
>CAIYBQ010000430.1 GCA_903924445.1 uncultured Armatimonadota bacterium
ATTCTGATGCAAAAGCAGCTTTCGTAGTATTTAGCCATGCTGATATCCGTGGGGTTGTTTGAGTTGTTTTAGAGCAACGCAAAGTCTGGCTTTGTTCCCTGTGGACGCATTGAAAATGTCGCCCGCAAGCTTGGGAAGACGCTCGCGCTGATTCTGATGCAAAAGCAGCTTTCGTGAACTTACCCATCCAAAAAGACAGCATTTTCAGCAGGTAGAATGCGCTATGCGCAACCTTCTCAAAACCACCTTTGCCGTTGCCGCCGTTGTGAGCATTTCCGCGGCCGCGATGGCACAGCAGGCCATCACCTTCGCACGCTACCCGGCGCTCTCCCCGGATGGCAACCGTCTCGTTTTCTCCTACCAAGGCGACCTGTGGGCCACCGATGTCGACGCAAAGCAGCCATCCCGGCGCCTTACCGTCCACGCCGCCTACGATGCACGCCCATTCATCAGCCCGGATGGCAAACACATCCTTTTCACGAGCAACCGTCTCGGACGCAACGATGCCTACATCATGCCAATCGATGGCGGAACGCCAACACGGCTGACATCGTTTAGCGGAGGCTCCGTCGGTATCGGCTGGGCACCGGATGGCAAGTCGATCCTCGTAACCCAAATCCGTGAGCACGTCGGCTCAGGTCCTGGTGTCTACCGCGTACCCGTAACCACCAAACCCGGCCGCGCCGTCCCTGTCATCGCTGTCCAGCGCACCGCTGGCGCAACCCTCTCGCCCGACAACAAGACCATCGCTTTCGTCCGCGGCTCAAACGACTGGCCACGCCTCGGCTACCACGGAACAGCATCCGCAGATATTTACATCCACACCATCGGCTCCAAAGATGTCACCCAACTCACCGACTTTGATGGCCAGGATCTGTGGCCACAGTTCACGGATGGTGGACGCGAGCTGATCTATGCATCCGAAAAGGATGGCACCTACAACCTCTGGCGGATGCCCGTAACCCGCGGCGGTAGCGCAAAGCAGCTGACATCCTTCAAAGGGGATGGCATTCGCTTTCCAAATGTTGCATCCGGTGGCTCACGAATCGCATTCGAAGTCGGTGACCAAATCGCCGTCCTCGATCTTGGAAAGCCGGGCGCAGCTCCGCGGATGCAAACCCTGACCGCTCCTGTTGATTCCCGGACGAATCCTCTGGATGTCCGAAGTATCACGGGTGGCGCATCTGAAGTAAGCCCATCGGATGATGGCGACCAGGTCGCATTCGTTGCGCAAGGCGATGTCTTCGTCACCACGGGAACCGGTGGGAAAGCGCAGCGCGTCTCCGATGCCCCGGAGCGCGAAGCCGACCTCGCGTGGAGCCCGGATGGCAAAACGCTTGCGTACATCACCCGCAAGGATGGTCAACCAGACATCTACGTCGTGACAAGCACGGACAAGGATGAGCCAAAGCTCTCTAAGGCAGCCACACGGAAGACCGAGCGTCTTACAAACACTGCGGCGACCGAGAGCACTCCACGCTTCTCACCGGATGGCAAAAAGCTCGCCTATGTCAGCGGGCGGCAGACACTTGTCGTGTCAGATGCCGATGGCACAAACCCGAAGACCATCACTGTTGGGCATGAAATCAGCGATATCAGCTGGTCCCCGGACAGCCGCTGGCTTGCTTACACCCATGAAGATGAGGAATACAACGGCGAAGTGATGGTGGTGAAGGCCGAAGTGGGCGCAAAGCCGATCAATGTCACCAAGCATCCACGCAACGATGGAAGTGCATCCTGGAGCCCGGATGGCACCAAGTTGTTCTTTATCTCCGAGCGTGGACAGTCCCGTGACAATATTGCGCAGTGGGTCTACCTCCGCAAAGAGGATGATGAGCGTACAGCCGATGGCTGGCAGAAGCTGAAGGCTGGCGCGCGTCCGGCGGGTGGACCTGCAGCGGCTGGCGCAGCACCTGCGGCGACTCCGGCTCCCGCGGCAGCTGCTCCTGCTGCGAAGTTGGTTGAAGTGGATGCCGATGGCATCCACACCCGTGTCCGTGTTCTGCTTGCGACGAAGTCATCCGTGCGCGGCGTGATCGCTGGCGGCAGTGATTCACGTACGACGGTTGCTTTGGTGACCGGGGATGAAGGTGCGGATATCCAGCTGATCGATATCGTGGATGGCGCTCCGCCGGCCCCGCCGCGCAAGGTCGCAGCCCCGGGTGTTCGCGGAGGCGGCTGGACCGCCGGTGGCAAATCGCTGGTCATCCTCGCCGGAGCCGGCAACATCGGTGTCATCGCCGCCGGAACCGACCAAGTCCGTCCTATTTCCTTCCGTGGAAAGGCAACCTGGGATCGCGCAGCGCTGCAGCTTGCTATCTACGATGAAGCATGGCAGGCCCTCAACGATGGCTTCTACGACCCTGAATTCCACGGCGCGGACTGGAAGGCACTGCATGCCAAGTACCGCCCGATGGCAGCATCCGCAGCCGACGCGACGGACTTTGGCGATGTCATCCGCCTCCTGATGGGACATTTGAACGCCAGCCATATCGGCTACTCGCCATCCCTGGGTGGTGGAGCAGGTGGCCGTTCCGAAGGTGCTGAAGCAGGTCCAACCGGATTCCTAGGCATTATTTGGGATGAAGCCTATACGGGTCCCGGGATGAAAGTGGCTCGCGTCATCGCTGGCAGCCCGGCAAGCAAGGCAGGTCAGAAGGTAGCGGTTGGGGATGTGATCACGGCCATTAATGGTACGGAAATCGACAAAACCAGCGACATTGACACGCTGCTAGAAGACATGGTTGGCGAGAAGGTCACGCTGGCTGTCCGCGGCGCGGATGGAGCATCGGTGCCACGTACTGTAACCGCGGGTTCCTACACCAGTGTGTCCGCGCTGCTCTACGATGAGATGATGGAGAACCGCAAGAATCGTGTCCATGAGCTGTCCGGGGGCAAGCTTGCTTACC
>CAIYBQ010000431.1 GCA_903924445.1 uncultured Armatimonadota bacterium
CACAAAACCTTACAAGGATTCCTGGTACAACTAAAACAATTGTACCAATGAGAACTGTAAATGGTATTAAAACCGGACTTGATGTATTTGTATTTAATCTAGTAGAGGTTATCTGCAACGTTCTGTCGCGCTTCCTCAGCAATAGCTGCCACCCCAGCTTGCCGGGTTTGTTCCAAATATTCGATGACGCTCGCTGCCGAGACCCGGCGGTGCTTACCAACACGAACACAGGCTAGGTCGCCGCGATCAACCAGTCTGATTACAAACGGTCGTGAAACTTGCATTAAGTCAGCGACTTGCTGCGTCGTGAGCAGGTCGTTATGCGCTACAAGAGTCACAGTGCTCCCACCAGCCCAGGAATCAAGGATACTCACAACAAGCTTCGCGATGTCATTTGGCACCGAAACAACACTATTGTCGCTGGTTATACACAGGGTTCCAGAGCGTAATGCTGCCCCAATCGTAGCCGCAACATCAACATCCGCGGTTCTCTCCAATGTCATCAGTTTCATATCCTCAGCATCCACCACAATCGAATTATTCGCAACAAACGAAATATACGAATTATGCTGTATCCAGTTCTAACTGATTGAACCCAAAGTCACGGAAATCCACCATACTCAATTTTGTCACCCTCACCAAGCCCTTCCCCTCATGCCCTCAAACCCGCTAGAATGCGCCATGGTAGCGAAACTGCAGACACAAAGTAGTGCTCTTCCCGTCAAAGTTCACGGCCGCTGGGGCATCGGGTGGACGCCCGCCGCGGGGCTTTCTCTCAGACTGGATGGCATCTCTATCGCCGTAAAGTCATCGCTGTATGTCGTCAAAGCCGGCTGGACGGGGCAGCTGTTCGGGATGCCAAGCGCTAAATGGAACACCACCGGCTGGGTCGCGATTCCCGGAGGCTTTGCAGCAGAGGTCGGCGCCACAAACCCGGATGTCAGCATCACCTACCGCTTCAGTATCACGGACCCGGATGGTATCCAGGTCGACATGACCGCAAATCTCATCCGTGATATCCCCGCCGAGATCGAGTATGCCTGCGCTTATATCGCCAGCCCCGCGCTGATTGGCAGCTCCGGCTACGCGGATGGTGCCCCGTTTCGCATCCCATCCCGCCTCCCAAAACCGGGCCGGAGTCAGCAGGAAAACCGCCTCTGCCCGGATGGCTATCGCAGCTGGGAAGTCGCCACCCAGCTCGGAAACATCCAGTGTGAGGTCATTTCAAGTGCAAAAAATGTCCTCTTCGATGCCCGCTCGGACACACAAGGCTGGGCGAAGGCCTTCCCCGTGTTCTGGATGGGCATCGGGTCTCCCCCAGCGCCACTCCTCCATGAAAAACCACTCAGCCACAGCCTCCGCCTAAGCGTTGGGCCGCGTCCAGAGAGCGCTCCGGGTCGGCCACTAACGCTGCGCCCAGCGAAAAACCGCACGCGTATCTTTACGCCTCCACCACCGGTCATCATCCCGACACCCAAATTCCAGCACATCGACACTGCTAGTCGAAAGCGAATTCCGTGCAAGGCCATCGCGCTCATCGGCAGCCTTCCGCCTACGCTAAAAGCCCGCTTTGAGACGCTCTACCGCCAATCTGGCATCACCATTTCTGCAAAAGCAACCACACGGCTGGTGGTCAGCATCGCAAAACGCACAGCGGATGCAAACCCAGAAGGCTATGAAATCAATGCAGCGGGCAAAGAAATCCGCCTGACCGGCGTGGATAACGCCGGGCTCCGCTGGGGAATCGAAACGCTCTTCCAACTCACCACGCGATCCACAGCTGGAGGCGTTACCATCCCGGAAACCCACATCAAAGACTGGCCAACCCTTTCCTTCCGCGGCGTCCATTTGTTCTTTGGAAAGACCGCTCCCGAGTTTCACGGAAAGCTCATCTCACGCATTTATGCGCCGTTCAAGCTCAACCAAATGGTCATCCAGTGCGAGCAGGCGAAGTGGCCGAGCGCACCTGACATCGCGCCCGCGTGGGCTGGGATGGCATCGCAGCTCACAGAGGAAGCCCGTTTCGCGGCGCAGCATGGCATCTCGCTAACGCCTCTCGTGCAAGGGTATGGCCACATGGAATGGCTATTCGCCACCGCGGCTCGACGTCAATTCGCCGAAGATCCTGAGACGCCGTATGCCCTGAACTTCTCTAACAAACAGGGAGTTGACTTGGTACGCGGGATTATGCTCGATGCCGCAAAGGCAGTTCCTGGGTCCGCATTCCACATCGGCCTGGATGAAGTCACGATGCGTGGGCGGTTTCCATTCATCACCAAAGGCAAGGATTTCGTCACATTATTCACAGATGCTGTTAACTATTGGCATTCATACTTACGTTCAGCCGGGCGTGAGACCTGGCTCTGGGGCGATATGCTGCTGCATCCAAGCGAGTGCGCGCCGAGCTTTGGGACGGCTCCAAGTGCATCGGATGCCAAGCGACTCAGAGCTGTGCTTCCAAAGGATGTCACGGTCTTCGATTGGCAATACTCCGCGCTGAGCAAGTATCCCAGCCTCGATCTCCTGAAGTCCAGCGGGTTTACAAAGCGGGTGGCGTGTACTTGGTGGGACCCGGCGAATATCAAAAGTCTCGCGGCGGCCGCAAGCGCAAATGGTGCCATCGGTGCGCTTTGTACGACGTGGTGTGGGTATGAGTCAAAGGAGAGTATGCTCGCCGGCGAGGAGCGGCGGCAGTTTGTGGCGATGGTGCATGCGGCCGAGCACTTCTGGAATGGCGGTGCGACGCAGCCAGCGTGGGATGCGGGAGACATCTTCAATGCACGCTACGATGGCCGTACCGGAGGCGCATCCACGGAAACGGATGCCTCTCTGGCCCCGCTTCCCAAGCCCGCTGGCCGGGTGGATGGCCGGATTACGCCTACCAACAAACTTCAAATGGCAACGACTGGCTGGCAATTTCCTCCTGCAGCGCCAGCTGTGATTGGCGGCATCCTCCAGCGCGGTTCGAAGGCCCAAGCAATTCGCGTGGAATTGCCGCGTGGGAGCCGAAAGGTCTGGCTGGTGATGGGAGCAAGTCACGCCGCGCCACAAGGTTCCTTGGTCGGCGAAATCAGTCTCGTGACTGGAAAGTCACGGATGGCCGAGCCACTCTTATACGGACGTGACATCGCGGCGATTGATGATGGTCTTGCCTGTACGGCGGGCCCGGTGGTCCAGCAGCTGACATCGGTGGATGGAGGAAACCTCCTCCTCCGCGGACGCGTGGTGAGCATCCC
>CAIYBQ010000432.1 GCA_903924445.1 uncultured Armatimonadota bacterium
ATCATCCTGCTACTCGTCTTCCAATACGTCATCCCGATCAAAGTCCCGAACTACGGCGTCCACGTGCTTGCCACGTTCTTCCCGTGGACCTACTTTCTGACAGGCGTCCTCGATGCCGCAGACTCCGTCTCGAAACAAATGCCGCTGGTCCGTAAGGTCTACTTCCCACGTGAGCTGCTGCCAATCGCAACAACCCTTGCAAACCTCCGTCACTTCCTCTTGACCCTCGGCGTCGTGACCATCCCACTGCTCGTTGTTCTCTACGCACGCGACTCGTTCATCCACCACCGGCTCAGCCTGCCACCGGCCGAAATCCTCTTGCTGCCCGTTCTGATCATCATGCAAACGCTGCTGATCGCCGGACTTGCACTCTTCCTCTCGGCACTGAATGTCTTTTTCGAAGACACCAAGTTCCTCGCGGCCGTCATCGCCGACCTGCTCTTTTACGCCGTCCCAATCATCTACTTCATCGAACAGGTCGAACACGCCACCTTGCTCCCGGAGAGCATCCGGGGTGTCGTCCACACGCTCTTCCTCCTAAACCCGATGGTGGTAATCCTCGCATCCTACCGGCGCTTCCTTATCGCGTGGCCGGATGGCACCCCGCCGCGTATCCCGCTCACACCCGGACAACCGGACACCATCGCCGTAAACCTCGGCGTGCCGTGGCCGTGGTTTTGGCTCAGCTTCGCGATGTGCACCGCGATCTTCATCTTCGGTTACCGCTTCTTCAACGCACGCAAGTGGCGCTTTGTGGAGGCAGCATAAGTGAGCCGCCCACCCGCCGTATCGGTCACAAATGTCTCCAAACAGTTCACCGTCGCCGGGACCGGCTACGCGGGAATCAAAGGCGCCCTCGGAGCCATCCTCGCCGGTAAGCGCCGTGAACGCAAAGTCGTGCATGCGCTGAATGCGGTCAGCCTTGATATCCATGCAGGGGAAACCGTCGCCCTCATCGGCCGTAACGGCTCTGGGAAGTCAACGCTGCTCTCGATGCTCGCAAATGTCATCCGCCCCGATACCGGTTCCGTGACCTTCCCGGCATCCGAGGATCCAACCCACCCGCGTATCGCGCCGCTGCTCGAGGTCGGAGCCGGCTTTCACCCAGACCTTACCGGCACACAGAACGTCTACTTCAATGGCGCTATCCTTGGCCTCTCACGCGCCACGATGGAATCTCGCTACCCGGAAATCATCGCGTTCGCAGACTTCGAGAATCCTGAATACCTGGATGCCCCTGTGCGCACATACTCCAGCGGGATGTTTGTGCGTCTCGGCTTTGCCGTCGCAGTGCATACCGATCCTGAAATCATCCTCATCGATGAAACCCTCGCCGTCGGCGACAGCGTTTTTCAGGAGAAGTGCTACGCCCGTATCCGCCAGTTTCAGGAAGAGGGGAGGACGATTATCTTCGTCTCCCACGATGATGATGCTGTTCGCCGAGTCGCTACCCGTGCTATTTGGCTGTCACATGGCAAGGTCGCCGCCGATGGTGCTGTCGATGAAACCCTCGCAGCCTACCATCGTAACCACCACGCATAGGCTTTTCAGGGCTCCCGGGCACCGCCTCAACGGTACACTGATGCCATGTCTGGACGTATCCCATCCCGTAGTGAAATCCCGGTCAGCGCCACTTGGAATCTGGCATCCATTTTTCCCACCGATGACGCATTTGAACAAGCCCTGACCGCTGCCGATATGGACATCGCAGAGCTCGTTTCGCTCCGAGGGGACTGGACAGCATCCCCGGCATCCATCGCCGCAACCTGGGAGAAAGTCGAAGCCCTCCGAGTTCGCGTAGGCCACGTCGCGGTCTATGGCCGCCTTGGCTACACAACCGACACCACCGATGCGACTGCTGCTATCCGCTCCGAGCGCGCTGGCGGCGTCTACAACCGCTTTGCGAGCGCAGCGGCCTGGTTTGAGCCAGACCTCCTCGCACTTGGAACAGAAATGCTGCTTGCCTATGCGGAAACGCCTGAGCTCTCCGCATATGCCCAAAACCTCCGTGAGCTGGCTCGCCGCGCACCGTATGTGAAAGATGCCACCGTCGAGGCCGTTATCGCCGAAGCCGGAACGCTGTTCGGCGCATCCAAGATCCACGCAGCCCTCGCGGACTCCGATCTCGATTTTGGCTCCGCGACCGCATCCGATGGCTCCCTCCACGAAATCGGCCAGGGGACCATCAACCGCCTCCTCACCGATGACGACCGCTCACTCCGACAGAGCGCTTGGGAAAAGTACGCCGATGCCCATAGCAACATCGCAAATGGCCTGTCCCAGACCCTGCTCGCCGGCATCAAGCAAAACTGCTTCACCACCCGGGTCCGCGGCTACGACGACCCGCTGCACGCATCTCTTGAGCGCGGCTTCATCCCGACGATGGTGTTCCATAACCTCATCGATGTCTACAAGCGCAACCTCCCAACATGGCACCGCTACTGGAACCTTCGCAAAAATGTGCTTGGTCTGGAGTCCTTTCAGCCATGGGATGCCCGCGCGCCGCTCTCCAAGGCAATGCCCGAAATTCCCTACAAACAGGCCGTTGAGTGGATTGCCGATGGCATGGCACCGATGGGGCAAGCGTACGTGGATGCGATGGTCAAAGGCAGCTTTGATGATCGCTGGGTAGACATTTACCCAAACAAGGGCAAGCGCATGGGCGCATTCTCAAGCGGTACGCATGGGACAAACCCGTTCATCATGATGTCCTATAACGATGACATCTTCAGCCTCTCGACTCTCGCACACGAGCTCGGGCACTCGATGCACTCTTACCTCAGCCGTCAAAACCAGCCAAGCCACCGCTCTGGGTACGGGTTGTTTGTCGCTGAAGTGGCATCTAACCTCAATCAGGCCCTTGTCCGTGCACACCTGCTTGAGCGCTTCGCGGATGACCG
>CAIYBQ010000433.1 GCA_903924445.1 uncultured Armatimonadota bacterium
GGGACGGAAAATTGCTATGTTGCATCGGCGGGAGTGTTCCCCACGGGCGGCTATGCGAACGCAACGTTGACTGTGTTGGCGCTAGCGATACGCATCGCCGATGATGTGAAAGCTCAGCTGACACGTTGAGCGACAAAGATATATTTTTTCTTATTTTCTAGATGTTTAACGAACAGATTCAGTCATCAAACTAGCGACTACCCTTGTGCCTTCTGAAGCACTTTGACCAGCCTCTCAATATCCGGCAGCCTGTACACAAACCTATTTGGCTTGATATGGCCGACTTTGCCTTTGTACGCGGGGTTCCTAAAGACCTCGGAAAAGTGCGCTCGCCTCGATGCAAATGCGTACATCGCGTACACCGGACCGCCGGTTCGGTGCAGCGCGTGCATCAGACTATCGCCACCTCGCGACTCCGCAAATGCCCGCTTCAGGCCCCACCAGAAAACCGATGACTTTGGCGTGTCCAGCCACAAGATCATGTCAGCCGCGGCATAAACGGCATCCTCTTCGAAGAATGGAGGGCCATCCAGGATCCAAGCCGGTGTCGCGACCATCTTGATGATGGCGTCCCGGTACGAATCACTCCCAAGCTCACCGAGGTCATCCCGGCGGACAACCGGGATGGCAAGGGCAGCGCCCAGCTGCGTAGCAAGTGTTGACTTACCCGCGGCGGGGCACCCGACGATGACTATTCGGCGGAGGCGTGCGTTTGATGGTAAATGCTCTGACAGTTCATTCAATTCGGCAACATCCTAACGACTTGCGCACGACCAAGCGTTTGTGCGCGCCGGGGCCTAGCGAAGCGCTTATCCCTTTGAACGCAGTAAGTCCCGTATCTCGGTGAGGAGTGCAACATCCGCAGGTACCTGAGGCGCCTCGACAACAACTGGCGTTTCCTCGACCACCGGCACAGGCTTCGCCATCCGTTCGCGCATTTTGTTGAGACCACGCACAACTAAAAAGATGGCAAACAGTGTAATCACTGTGTTGATCACCACCGTGATGAAGTCGCCGTACGCGAGGACCGGCCCCAGCTTGCGTGCATCCGCCAGCGCAGGAAGCTGCCCACCGGCAGTGCTCACGATTTTGCTGCTGAGTGGGATGTACAGATTGGTGAAATCAGCCTTTCCAACAAGGCCTAAAATCGGGTTGATCAAGTCATCCACAAACGCGGTCACAATCTTCCCAAACATCCCGCCAACAATCACACCCACGGCGAGGTCAACCACATTCCCCGCCGCTGCAAACTTCTTGAAATCTTCCAGCATAGTCGTATTCCATCCCCCGTTGAAAAGCTTAATACCGGCTGCATTCTTACATACAATGCTTAACTAAAACGGCTATACTTTGACGCCGGTCACGGGATGAAACCCCGATGGCCATCGATTTTCCTGAAAGAAGAACCCACAAATGAGTTTGATTGACACCCTGAATTGGCGCTATGCCTGTAAGAACATGGATGCAGAAAAGCCCGTTGAAGAGGAAAAAGTTGACCGTATCCTCGAAGCGATTCGCCTAACAGCGACATCCAGTGGACTGCAACAATACGAGCTCCTCGTCATCACCAACAAGGAAATTCAGGCCAAGCTCCAAGCCATCGCGTGGAACCAGAGCCAGGTCACAGCAGCATCCCATGTCATCGTCTTCGCCGCGTGGGACAACTACACGGAAGAGCGCATTAACATGATGTTCGATCTCACCAATGAGATCCGTGGCTTCAAGAACGATGGCTGGGAAGCGTATCGCCAGATGCTTTTGTCGACCTACCCGATGCGGGATGCTGAAGCGAACTACCAGCACGCAGCGCGTCAGGCATATGTTGCGCTCGGAACCGCGTTGATTGCGGCCGCGATGGAAGGTGTAGACGCAACTCCGATGGAAGGGTTTGACCCAGCGGCCGCCGATGAGATTCTTGGCCTCCGTGAGCTTGGTCTCCGCAGCGTCGTTCTACTTCCGCTTGGCTATCGCAAAGAAGAGGGCGACTGGTTGGTTAATCTCAAGAAGGTCCGCCGCCCGATGGAAGACTTCGTCACGCGTATCGACTAAGCGTTTACTCGGCATCTGTTGCCAGAACACCCCACCGAGAGGCTATCTCGGAGGGGTGTTTTTGTTTTTCTTCTCTCTTATGGATGTAGACACAAGTACACCGCAAGGCACGCACCGCCTAACCTATAAACGTATAAATCACCATTAAACCTGTCGGAACACAAAATCGATGTACATCGTACAATCA
>CAIYBQ010000434.1 GCA_903924445.1 uncultured Armatimonadota bacterium
AGCCAAGGAAGGCTCAAAGTAACCTCGATGCAGATTACGCGTAACGCCCAGGATTCCTACCTGATATTGGTGCTCGATGGCCGCCTGGATGGCAGCTCGGCAGACACTCTTGCGGATGCAATCGAAGCCGCCATTCAAGATGGTAACCATCAAATCCGCCTTGACTGTGATGCGGTTGAGTTCATCAGCTCCGTTGGAATCCGTACCCTCCTCCGTTTTTATAAACAACTCAAAGGCGTCGGAGGCCAGCTCGCACTCAGTGCCGTCTCAAGCGGCGTCAATGAGGTCATCCGCCTCGCCGGCCTTGCAGACTTTCTGCTTGATAACGCACGCGATAACATCGACCGCATCAATGCCGCACTCCGCTCCAACGCTCCGCGTCAGCTCGGAAACTTTGAGTTCAATGTGCATGCAACCAGTGACATCCCGGTCGTGATGCACGCTGTCGGTGAACCCCAAAAGCTGGGGAGCGTCCAGGATGAGCTCCGTCCCGTGATGCTGCCACGTCACACACATGCTGTTGGACTTGGCTGTCTGACGGATCCGACATCCGATGAAGCATCCCGGCTCGGAGAAGTCATCGCCACCGATGGCGTCGCAATCGCCTGGCATACCGATGGGGATGTCCGTCCGGATGATGTAGTCCTGACCGGCGCGATGGTACCAACGGTGACCTTTCATTCCGGACTGATCGTAAATGGGGAATATGGCACGATGGCAACCATCGAACCGCTGCCAGATGCCCCACACGCGACGGCACTTTCGGACATTGTTGTCAACCTGATGGACCTGACGGAATCCGATGCGGTTGCCTTCACAATGCTAGTCGAAATCAACGGCGTTGTTGGTGCGGCTATCCGACGCTCGCCTGCTGTGCTGACTGAAGAGCCATTTGCGTTTCCTGCAGTACGCGACAACGTGATGTTCACCACAGAGCGTTCAGTATCACGAGAGGTGGCGCTGATCTCCGGCGTTGCCAGCCGACGTTGCTGCGGACCGATAAATGTCTACATGCGGCCTCTAAGCCAGGAAAATACGATGGGTCATATCCACGCTGCCGTCTTTCCATACCGGCCGGTGCCGAAGGGGATGCTCGCAATCCACCCAACGGTGAACGAGTTTCTTCAGGCTGAGAGGCCAATCGGTGTGTTCCACTGCATCGTGGATGACCGTGAATTCGACGGCATCGGGGAAACTGAAGTCATCCGTGGGGCGGTCTGGGTATCCCCAGTGTCCGTGGATGAGTCGACTGTCGGAGGTGCACGAAGATGAGCCTCTTCCTAGGAGCCCTGACCATTGGGCTAATCCTCTCGCTCCTTGCGCTGGGCGTTTACATGTCCTTCCGCGTCTTTAAGTTTCCCGACATCACAGCGGAAGGCTCAGTCACCTTTGGTGCCGCTGTATCCGCCGTGCTGCTCGTACAGGGTATGGATCCGGGCATTTCACTGCTCGCCGCATTCGCCGCTGGAGCTGTCGCAGGAGCCGTCACGGGCATCCTCCACACAAAGTGCAAAATCAATGAACTCCTTGCAGGAATTCTGGTGATGACCGCTCTGTACTCTGTAAACCTCCACGTGATGGGCAAAAGTAACATCCCCCTCGTGGATGCCAAGTCGACCAGCACCGTGGCGGAGAAAATCGGCGCCTGGATCTTTGGACAGACCACCGACCTCAACTGGTTTGGCTGGGAAGTTAGTATTCGCGATGCCGGGATGTTGATCTCGATGTTCGCAGTCGTCGCAGCGGCGGCATTCATCCTCCTGATGTTCTTCCAGACAAACCTCGGAACGGCTATCCGGGCAACGGGTGACAATCCGCAGATGATTCGTGCCTTGGGCGTCGATGTTGACATCATGATGATCCTCGGTCTTGCGATTTCCAATGGCCTGATAGCGCTCGCCGGTGCCTTGCTTGCGCAGTACCAAGGCTTTGCGGATGTCCAAATGGGCATCGGGATGATGGTCTGGGGACTGGCATCGGTGATTATTGGAGAAGCGCTTGTCGGCTCCAACAAGCAGGGGCTTGTGGTAACCGGCACCGTGATCGGGAGCGTTCTATTCCGCCTCCTGGTTGCTATCGCGCTCCGCTGGGGCTTGAATCCAAACGACCTCAAGCTCATCACGGCGCTCTTTGTCTTTGCGGCTCTCGTTGGTCCAACCATCGGGCGTAGCTTTATGAACAAGCGTGGTAATCAACCATCCGGAAGGACTGTCTGACATGCTCGAAATCACGAACATTTCCAAAACCTTCCACCCGGGTAGCGTCAATGAAGTCTTCGCACTGCAAAATGTGTCTGTCACGCTGAACGATGGCGACTTTCTCATCATCATCGGAACCAATGGCTCAGGTAAATCCACGTTGTTGAATGCCGTTGCCGGCTCGTTCATTACGGATAGCGGGAAGATCAGCCTGAGCGGGCATGACATCACCAAGTGGCCGGAGCACAAGCGGGCATCCCTGATAGGACGCGTCTTCCAGAATCCATTTAGCGGCACGGCTCCCACGATGACTATCGCGGAGAACCTTTCGCTCGCAGCAAAGCGTGGAAAGCCACGCGGATTCAATTGGGCACTCGATAAGCAGCTCCAGAGCGAGCTTCGGGACCGTATTCGGACCCTGAACATGGGACTTGAAGATCGCCTGGGAAATGCCATCGGCAGTCTGTCCGGCGGGCAGCGACAGGCTCTCACGCTCCTGATGGCGAGCTGGCTAAAGCCCGATCTTCTGTTGCTGGATGAACACACAGCGGCACTTGACCCAAAGAGCGCAGATCAGGTCATCCGACTCACAAAGGAAATCATCGAGCGGGACCGACTCACGACGCTGATGGTCACGCACTCGATGCAGCAGGCTGTACACCTTGGAAATCGCATCATCATGATGCACAAGGGCCAGATAATCCACGATTACAAGGGTTCCACACGGCAGGGAGTGCGGTCAGAAGATCTCCTCCATCGCTTTGAGGAAGTCCGCCGGCGTGAGCAAGTGGATGTTCGCGTCGCAGAGCTTTTACAGAGGATGTATGTCTAAAAATCAGGAGGTGCTGGCAGTCACCTCTGTACGCCGTAATGTTGCATTATGGTTTCTTGCTGTCAGCACCCTCCTGCTCCTCGCTGGAATTCTTGGGTTTCAGCGCCTTCGCGGCGAAATGGTCCGGATCGCAGCCGGCTCTGAAGAGGCTGCCGTCGCGTCTGTTGTCGAGCAGCTGACGACCGCGGATGCCATTTATCGCCAGCTGACCACTGCCAGTCGAAAAGTTCTTGAGTCCGAGGCAACACGCTACGGTGCCGCATCCATCCGTGGAAATGCAGCCATCGCAGGCAAGTCCGTTCCAAACCTCACCTTCGGGACGCGCAGCGCAGTTGCTGATTACGTAGTCGTGGATGGCATCAAGTCCCGGATGGGGGGAACCGCAACCCTCTTTGTCCGCTCCGGGGATGACTATGTCCGAGTTGCGACCAATGTCATCAAGGCGGATGGCAGCCGGGCCATCGGAACGGTGCTAGACCCAAAAGGCCCAGCCTTCGCCGCAATCTCCCGGGGTGAAACGTTCACCGGCGTGGTCGACATTTTGGGTGTGCCCTACTTCACGAGTTATACACCAATCCGCTCGCCTGACAAACAGGTCATCGGCGTCTACTACACGGGCTACAAAATCGAAACGCTTGCAGGCGTCGGAGAAGGCATAGGCAGCATCCGCATCCTCGACAATGGCTTTGTCGCGCTCCTCGACCGCAAGGACACTGTGCTGTTTGCCAGCCAACATGCCCCAGTCAAAACCGTAGAGAGTGCTGCGGCTAAAAGCGCCGGACTTGGCCCAAAGGATGCCATCAACGTTGCTGGACACGATGTTCATAGAAGCACATTTGCTCCTTGGGGCTTTGACATTGTCGCGACGACGTTTGAACCTGACCTTACATCCCGCACCCTGGCCCTCGTCTGGGGAGTCCTTGGCCTTATCGGCGCCGTCGTCCTCCTCGTCCTCGCGGCAAGCTATATATTCGCCGGTCGGCTCTCAACGGCGCTTCTCACCGCGAAGCTCCACGAAGATGCCGCACGCAAGGCATCCGCCCTCGCGCATGAAGCACAGCTCGCCGCAGAAACCGCCCGCATCGAGGCAGTTACCGCACGCGATGATGCCGAAGCTGCTAACCGGACCAAGAGCGCATTTCTTGCCAATATGAGCCATGAGCTCCGGACACCGATGAACGCCATCATCGGCTACAGCGAAATGCTGGCCGAAGAAGCCGAGGATGCCGGCGTCCAAGAGTTCATCCCCGACCTCAACAAAATCCAAAGCGCTGGCAAGCACCTCCTCTCGCTCATCAATGACATTCTTGATCTCTCGAAAATCGAGTCGGGCAAGATGACGGTTTACCTCGAGGCCTTTGATGTTCGGTCACTCGTCGAGGATGTTGCAGCAACCGTCAAGCCGCTCCTTTCGAAGAACAACAACAAGCTCATTCTGAACATCCAGCCCGAGCTCGGCGCGATGACAAGTGACCTCACAAAGGTCCGTCAGACGCTTTTCAACTTGCTGAGTAATGCATCCAAGTTCACGGAAAATGGCACCATCACCCTGAGCACAAACCGGGATAAAAGCGGTTTGTCCAGCAATGTAACCTTTGCTGTTCAGGACACTGGTATCGGGATGACACCCGAGCAATGCGGAAAGCTGTTTCAGGCGTTTAGCCAAGCCGATGCATCCACAACGCGAAAATACGGCGGAACCGGACTCGGACTCGCCATCAGCCGTCGCTTCTGCCAAATTCTCGGAGGAGACATCACCGTCACCAGCATTCCAGGAACCGGCTCGACCTTTACCGTCATCCTTCCACTGCAATCCGTTGACACAACTGCCACGGAACACCATCCGGAAACGGCAGCCGCGCAGACAATGCCTGCCGCCGCTGCGACACAATCTGCCGATACAGGTTCATCACGGGGCGTGATTGTGGTCATCGACGATGATGCGAATGTCCGCCACCTGATGGAGCGGTTCCTGACCCGGGAGGGCTTTACCGTTCATATGGCCGCGGATGGCGCCAGCGGCGTTGCTCTGGTTCGCCAGTACAAGCCGATGGCGGTGACATCCGACATCATGATGCCGGGTATGGATGGCTGGAGTGTGCTGTCGGCGATCAAAAGCGACCCGGAAACCGCTGACATTCCGGTGATTATGCTCACGATGGGCGATACGCAGGAGCTTGGCTTTGCCCTTGGTGCGTTCGACTTTCTGAGCAAGCCACTGGACCGTAATCAGCTGCTTAAGGCCCTTGAGCGTATCAATCTGCCTGCATCCGGTGAGACGGAAATCCTTATCGTCGAAGATGACCGCGATACTCGCGAGCTTCTTCAGCGCACGCTTGAGCGTGAAGGCTGGAAGGTGATCACGGCCACCGATGGAGTCAATGCGATCGAGCTCCTTGCAAGCGGAGCACGCGTGCCCGACCTGGTTCTCCTCGACTTGATGATGCCCCGGCTCGATGGCTTTGGCGTCCTCGATGCGATTCGTAAGAATCCGCTCTGGGCGAGTATCCCGGTGGTGATTCTGACAGCCAAGGATCTGACGCTTGATGAACGGATGCTCCTCAGCCAGTCGAGCGCCGCGATTCTGGAAAAAGGCGCGGTACCACCAAGCGAAGTTTTGGAAAATCTGCGTTCGCAGCTTACATTCATCAACTCTAAGCGGACCAGCAGCTGATGTGTACACCTGTGAATGCTGGGATAGGATAGCGGCACTATGGCTACTGTATTGATTGTCGAAGACAACGAGATGAACCGAGACATGCTCTCCCGGCGACTGGAGCGGCGAGGCTTTATCATCCGTATCGCGGTGGATGGCGCTGAAGGCGTTTCAATGGCAACTGCTGAGATCCCCGATTTGGTTTTAATGGACATGAGCCTTCCGGTCATGGATGGCTGGGAAGCCACGCGGACACTGAAGGCCAACCCTGATACGGCGGGTATTCCGGTGATCGGACTCACGGCGCACGCGATGGCTGGTGACCGCGAAAAGTGTCTGGCAGCTGGGTGTGATGACTATGACACCAAGCCCATCGAGCTCCCACGGCTGCTCGAAAAAATGCAGAGCCAGCTCGGGGACAAGTTCCCCGCATGAGCCAAAACCAGCCAGCGCCAAGCAGCCACGCAATCTTCGAAGCGGAAGCGCTTTCGCATATCCGGCATGAGCTCCGTACGCCTCTAAACCAGATCATCGGGTATTCCGAAATGCTCGAAGAGGATGCAACCGATGCCGGCCAGGATGCGCTGGTACCGGACCTCCAGAAAATCCAGAAGGCCGCTCGTAACCTCGATGGCCTGATCCAAACACACCTTGGGACGCACGTTCTGGGTGCATTGGATGCGGTGATCGCCGATGACGAAGTCCATCACAGCGCAGCGGGCGAGGCCCGTCAGCCGGTTGGATTTGCGATTCCAGACTCCGATGATGCAGCGGATCACCACCTGACACAGCTCTCTGGGCACGTGCTCGCCGTGGATGACAACGAGAGCAACCGTGACATGCTGTCGCGGCGCTTGCTACGGCATGGGCTGACCGTTGAAGTTGCTGTAGACGGCATCGATGCCCTTGCGCAGCTGGAAGCAAAACCGTTTGACTTGGTGCTTCTTGACATCATGATGCCTGAGCTGGATGGCTATGAAGTCCTCAAGCGGATGAAAGCCAGTGACAACTTGCGGCATATCCCGGTGGTCATGATTTCGGCATTGGATGAGCTTGAGAGCGTGGTGCGTTGCATCGAGGCGGGTGCGGAAGACTACCTTTCGAAGCCATTCAACCCGACGCTGCTGCGTGCGCGTATTGGGGCCTGTCTTGAGAAAAAAGCCCTGCGCGATCAGGAGCAGGAGTATTTGGCGACGATTGAGACGACGCAAAAACGTCTCAAGCGCGAGCTGGATGATGCGACGACCTATGTCCGCTCCATCCTCCCGGAACCCGAGACCAAGCCCTATCCGATTGACTGGGTCTATACGCCATCCACGGAGCTCGGCGGGGATGCCTTTGGTTATCACTGGATTGATGATGACCATTTTGCGATGTATCTCCT
>CAIYBQ010000435.1 GCA_903924445.1 uncultured Armatimonadota bacterium
AGCGCCTTGACTGAAGCGTTTCCAACAAGGCGTGACACCGCGCGTTCCAAGGCATCGATAGGCAACAACGCTGGAAATAACCGTGACAAGAGAAGACGGAAAATGACATCCGGGCCAAGCAGCTTCCCAAGCGCAAGGACATCTTTGCGGCGCTCAAAGGATTCGCGAATCACCGCTTCGTTCTTCCGCACAAACTCGGGGTTGATGAGAACGATATTCCCACCGGTGAACTCGCCATCGGCTGTTTTGAGGGATGTTCGTTTGGCATCTGGGAATGCAGCCCGACAGGTGTCCATCGGGATGATTGTGTAGACAAAGTCAGCGTTCGGAGCACTCTGTAGGATTGCAGCGATACCTGCGGATGTCAGAAACGGAATATCGGCGGTCAGGACAAGAACCTGCGAAACGGCGGGGGGGAGGGCTGCGATTCCGTTTAGAAGCGTGTCGACGAGCGAGTCACCACCGGCGACGCGTATGTGGTTTCCATCGAATGGGACATCCCCGGCAATCACCAGCTGGATATCTGCCCCGCGGATAGCATCGATGACGTAGCGGTACATCGGCTTACCGGCCATATCGACCATCACGCGATTGTCAGAACCCGATGGCAGTAAACTTTGCCACTCAGCGCGGTCCTTTGCTTTGATGCGCCCTCCGGCGAGGAGAATAGCTGCCGTTGATGTCATTGTGTCGAAACCAGTTTCATATAGGGTACATCTCCACTTAGCGCTTTGACGATGCGGACGGAATCCGCGCGGGATTCTGTCACCGCGAAAACAGCTGAACCGCTCCCACAGAGCTGAACACGCAGTGCCCCAAGCCCTGTGAGCTTTGTAAACAGCTGGTCGACATCCGGGTTCAGGTCACGAACTACGCCTTCAAAATCATTTGAGAGACAGTCTGGAGTCAGCGCACCGCGTGCAACGATGTCTGCCGTAGTCGTCCCGGGAACACGGGATGTGTTGGCATCCAAGGTCCGGTACGCCAGCGGCGTTGACATCCCAGTTGCAGGCCGAATCACAACACCTTCCAGTGTTCCGCTGAGTGCAATAGGGGTGATCACTTCTCCGTAGTGCTGCATTCTGATTGGCGTGTCGTGAAGAAAGAGGGCGACATCGGAGCCGATTTCAGCAGCCACTTTATGTTGCTCATCCATCGGAATCCCGAGGTAATCCCCGAACATCCTGATGGTCATCGCGGCATTACTGCTGCCAGCGCCGAGACCGGCTTCACTCGGGATGTTTTTGATGAGCGTAACCCAGAGGGTGGCATCGAATTCGGGCTTGAGGTCCAGCAAGCGCTGCGCGGCGCGGACGACAAGGTTTCGTTCATCCCGTGGAATGGGTGGATGTGCGATGGCGTTTGGCCGCTTATCCTTGAGGACGAGGCGCACTCCGCGCGTGCCGGTCCTAACGGTAAATGCCATTTCATCTGAGAGGTTTAGCCGAACGACAATTGAGTCAAGCGGATGAAACCCCGTCGCATCGGGTTGGGAGACATCCAATGTGATGTTTAGCTTTGCGGGCGACAAGCACTCGCATTTCCATTCACTTTGAGGCATCGCTATCGTCCCTTTCTGCGAAGAATCAAGTCATCCCGCTGCGGCGCAGTCAGCTGGTACCAGCCAGATCTGCGAACTGTCAGGCGGAGACGGCTATCGCATGTGATTCCAGCTGGACCTTTGATGTTTGCTGGCTGAATTCGGTGACTTGCCTGGTAAACACCAGCTTCAAGTGGCACCCAGGCAGTGCCGTGAAAGCGAATCACACCATCTTCTGTTAGGACAAATGCCCATGCTGTCAGGAACGCATCCTGTGAGTCCGCATCCACCGCTTGGAAGACACGACCAAGAAAAGCTTCCCCATACGTATCCGCCACGTGAAGAATCGAACCGATGTAGGCGTACATCCCTTGTGCGTTACGCTTCACAAATCCAGCTGAACCTGGCGGAGCGGCGCTGAGCGCTTTGTCAAAGCGATTCCTGCTTGCTGCGACAAAGCCGGGCGCGGGTAGGACGGGCGTGATGTTTCCCTTGATAACGGCGCTCGCAAGCCACTGAAGGCCTAGCGCTTCACCAACATGTCCCGCACTGTCCGGTTCAGGAGCCGAAAACCCGCGGGCTGCATGCAACGCAAGGTGACCCCACTCATGGGCAATGACACGGGCAAATTCGTTCGTGTCCTTTTGTGATGTGACATCAAAGTAAGTGACATTTGTCGTACGCGTTTCGCCAACAACATCGGGGACACGGGACTTTTCCTCTGTTATCCAAATCGATGCCGTGTCGGTATCCCATGCGAGGCGAACAGGTTGCCGCAGGCGGGCGAGCTGTTGTGAACGAAGAACACTGATGGTTGCGCACACGGATTCGGCTACCGTGCGCGACCCAGCGGTGTAGCACACATTTGCGTACCGCTGAACCTGGCGGCCGCTCGGTCCATAAAGGCCGGCTAAAAGTGTGTAGCGATTGCTATCGTAGGTGGTGTCACACACCTCATTACTGATTGCAATGAAGTGGTCATTCCCAGCATCAAGGACACGTTGAGCGTAACCGCTAGCGGTAAGGTCATTGATGCTGGCGATGCGAAATGGGAGGGAGGTAACTGTCTGGTCTCTCGACGGCGTTATCTTCGTTAGCCAATCCCTCTTAGCAGTCATCTGACCTATTCTAGCACCGTGCTAGGAGGTGGCTGCGTGCTAGAATGCCTGTGTGAGTGCTTTTGCTGGAATGGATGCTACGTCGTCTGCGCTGCCCCAACCTCTTGTACGCGATATTGAGTGGCTTGACCGTGTCTTCGGTCACGTTCTTGAACAGCAAGAGGGCACCGATTTAGTCGATGCAATGCGCCATGCGCTAAAAGCATCGCTTCATCCAAACGCTACGCCTGCGACGATTCTAAGCGCCGCGCCGCGCCTAACCGATCCTGTCTTTGCGGGACGACTTTTGCGCGCGCTGACAGCATTCTTCCAGCTCATCAACACTGCTGAGCAAAAGGAAATTATCCGCGTAAACCGGGCACGTTGTATTCCGGGTGTTTCAAGGCCAGAGTCCATCCGCGAAGCGGTGATGCGCCTAAAAGACAGCGGTCTCGGACCAGATGAGATTTTTGCATTGATTTGCAGTCTCGACATTGGGCCCACGCTCACCGCGCACCCGACGGAGGCACGCCGGCGTGCAGTTCTGGACAAGCTCCTGCGTGTCGCCGAGTGTTTGTGTGATCACGCAGCTGGCGCCGACTCGGTGCCGCTGACGGAACCGCTTGGCAGCATTACCGAGCGGGCTGAAGCCAGCCTGACACGGGCATTGACGGAGCTCTGGGAGACCGATGAAATCCGTCTGGCTCCAATCACGGTGCCTGAAGAAGCACGAAATGTTCTGTACTTCTTCGACCGAAGCATCTTAGATGTCGTCGCTTGGCTTCAGTCTGATCTTGAACAAGCTCTGTCTGATGCGTTCCCTGGGCGCACCTTTGATGTTCCATCCGTGGTGAAATTCCGGTCTTGGGTGGGCGGTGACCGCGATGGCAACCCCAATGTGACCGCTCGCGTTACTTGGTGGACGCTTCTGGAGCACCGCCGGACGATTCTAAATGCGTACATCCAACGTATTCATGATGTCCGTGTTCAGCTGACCGTAAGTGATAAGCGGCTCATGGCAGACAGTCCACTTGCTGTTTCCATCAAGCGCGATTTAGAAGTCTTACATCTCCCTGATGATGTCATCCGGCAGCACCGCGCAGAGCCATTTGTGATGAAGCTCTACCTGATTGAGGCGCGTTTGACGGCAGGCCTCGAGCAGCTGGAATCCTTCTCGGGGAATCCCGGAAGCCATACAACGCATCCGTGGGAATACAAGTCCGATGATGCATTTGTTGACGATCTGCGTCTCCTTCGTGAATCGCTCATCGCTGCAAACGCGGGGGTGCTGGTTTCATCCGGGCCGCTCGCAAGCCTGTGGCAACAAGCGAAAACGTTTGGATTTCATTTGGCAGCCCTCGATATCCGGCAGCACTCGGATGTCCATGCAGTAGCCATCGGTGAGCTGCTGTATGTTGCCGGTGTGCTTACATCCGCAGATGCGTATGCAAAGCTCTCGGATGCAGAAAAAGTCGAAGTGCTTCGAAGGGAACTTTCCAATCCGCGTCCGCTCGTTGGCGCCCACGTTACCCTGACAGATAAGACGCAGGAAGTCCTGGATGTCTATAAAACCGTTCGGCGTGCGCATCGTGAGCTGTCGAAAAAGACGATTCGCTGCTCGATTGTCTCCATGACGCATGGTGTCAGCGACATCTTGGAGCCGCTGGTGCTAGCGAAGGAATGCGGCGTCGATGAAGACCTCGACATCGTGCCGTTGTTTGAGACCATCGATGACTTGCAGCGGTCATCTGTGCTGTTGGATGAGCTGTTTACGGTCGAAGAATACCGCCGTCATCTTGACGTGATGGGCAACTTTCAGGAGATCATGCTTGGGTATTCGGATTCAAGTAAGGATGGCGGATTTGTCGCCGCGAACTGGGCTCTGCAGGATACACAAGCGCGTCTCGCAGATACGTGTCGAAAGCATGGTGTCGGGATGCGGTTGTTCCACGGGCGAGGTGGAACGGTGGGACGCGGTGGTGGACGAGCAAACAAGGCGATTGCCAGTCAGCCGAAGGGGTCATTTGCAGGCAGGATTCGGTTTACAGAACAGGGCGAGGTCGTCAGCTTCCGCTATGGGCTTGCCCCGATTGCACATCGTCACCTTGAGCAGATTGTGTCAGCGTGTCTAACGGCGATGGTCCCGCAGTTTCAGGTGGATGAAACACAAAAGTGGAAGGACTTGATGGGCCTCCTCGCTGACGAAAGTCGGCGTGTTTATCGCGCAATGGTCCATGAGGACCCAGAATTTTGGTCGTTTTTTACACAAGCGACGCCAATTGCGCACATCTCGAAACTACCGATTGCAAGCCGTCCCGTCTCACGCTCTGGCGCACAGATTGGATCTGTAGATGACCTCCGGGCGATTCCTTGGGTCTTTGCGTGGATTCAAGCGCGGTACACGGTTCCTGGATGGTTTGGCTTTGGTGCGGCTATCGAGGCACTGGTGGATGCCAATCCAGCTGTGCTGGCTGAGTTTCAGGAAATGTACAAGCACTACTTGTTCTTCAAAGCTGTGGTTGACAATGCCCAGCTTGAGCTGACGCGTGCTCAGCTCGATACGGCAGCGCAGTACGCCGCCCGATGTGTTCCGGCGTCGCTCGGGAAAGCGTTTCATGCGCGCATCGCGGGAGAACATGCCCGTACGGTGGCCTGGCTCCAAAAGGTCACGGGTCAGGATCACGACTTAATGGTCCATGCTCCAGTGGTTCGTGCGACGGTGGCTTTGCGAAATCCGCTTGTCCGTCCGCTATCTTTGCTGCAGGTTCACCTAATGAACGAAGCGGCCAATAACCCGGATGACTTGGATGTGCGTGAGGCCTTGTTGCTGTCGATCACCGGAATTGCAGCGGCAATGCAGAGCACTGGTTAGGAAGTCAGCTGTTTGGATGCCCGACTGACAGTCCATCTACAAGTGTCGGCTCCAGATATACCTGCTCCGTCGTAGCGGGTTTACCTGAGATGATCTTTAGGAGTTTGCGCGCGGCCTCAAGAGCCGTTGCCTGTTGCTGCGTTGTGATTTTCGTGAGGCTTGGGAGTACTTGATGCATGTATTTCGCATTGAGGCTGCACATGAGGGACACGTCAATGGGAACGCGCAGACCAAGCTCACTAAAGGCGCGGAGAAATGCGGAAGCTGCCATTTCATCTGCGGCGTAGACCGCTGTGGGTGGATTGGGTTGTGTCCACCTCTGCATCGCATAACTGAAAACCTGACTCTCGAGGTAAATACTGTCCTCGTATTCTGCATCTGCTTCGATTCCGTGTGCGCCTATACCTTCCATGTAGCCAGCGTACCGGCCATTGCCAGCCATCATGTTCCGGCCGATGTTGTGAAACAGAATGCGGCGGTGACCATGGCTTACCAAATGGTCGATTGCCATCCGGCCAAGAGCGACATTGTCCAGTCCAATCGCTGGCATCCCATAGGTTGGCGCAGTCCCTCTGATGACGTAAGGCAGGCCGTAGCGCGAAAGCAACGCCGGACGTTCATCATCGACCATCATGTCGGTAAGGATGACGCCATCCGTTTGGCGTGATCTCGCTAGTTTTTCGACACTGGACAGCTGAGAACTCGGTTCTGACTGAGACAAAATGAGATTCATCCCGTGTCCACGAAACACAGATGTCACTGCGGTGATGATTTCCTGATAGTGCGGAGGAAGGCCATCACCACTGTCAATCAGCATCGTCAACGCAACCAAATCGGTTTTGCCACGGGCAAGGTTTTGCGCACCTGGATGCGGGGAGTATCCAAGCTCTCTCGCGACTGCGCGGATTTGTGCCTGGCGTTCGATGGAAACACTGCGCCCCGGCCGTACGCGGTTGTTCAGCACGCGGCTAACTTCGGAGCGGCTTATTCCAACCCGCTGGGCGATGTCCTCTAACCGTGGGGACCTTGGGTTTTCTGTTTCCATATCAACGCAAAGTTATATCAAGTGACGCATCCAGCAACAATCTAAACCCGACATCACCGTTAACATATTCGGCTTAGTTAAAGTTTATGCGTTTACTCTCTAAGGCTGCGCTGCGCTTGTCATTGTTCCGCTCGGTAAAGCGATATCTATGGGGTAAGGTATTTGCATGCATGAACCTCTTTGGCAAGCGTTTGACTTTGGGCGCGGTGATCTTCAGTCGAAGAACAGCACATTCATGGGACCGATGACCCTTGCG
>CAIYBQ010000436.1 GCA_903924445.1 uncultured Armatimonadota bacterium
CGGGCAAGGATGATGATGATGACCACCGGGATGGCGGAATTCTCCTCGCACCGAAGTCAAAGTCGTATTACACAAAGCTGGGCATCGAAGACAAGTTTGAGTTCACTGTCTTCGATGGCGGTCACGAGTGGCGGGATGACATCGCGTGGGCGTTCATCCGCAAGCATCTCTAGGATTAGTCCTTAATGGATGTTCGATTTAGCCACTAAGCTTTGCGATAATCGCATCC
Source organism: uncultured Armatimonadota bacterium (assembly GCA_903924445.1). Lineage (GTDB taxonomy): Bacteria > Armatimonadota > Armatimonadia > Armatimonadales > Armatimonadaceae > CAIRTT01. Next base: position 230 of record CAIYBQ010000436.1, read on the forward strand.
GCGTCGTACACACATCCGCCCCACAGGCCGCCGCTTGCATTCTGCAGCGCTGCCCAAAGGCGGGTGTCATCCGGGAGGTTTGGATCGGCCTTTAGGTCGGACCGCACCGGACGCTCCGCCAGCTCACGGTCGCCATCCGCTTCCGTGCCCGGCGTTTCGCCTGAACCAAGGAATGTCACACTAGCATCCAGATTGACACGGTCCACTGTAATCTGAATCCAGTCTCCATCCACAATCTTGCCGACCGGACCACCCGCAAGCGCCTCGGGGCCGACGTGACCAATACACGCTCCCGTCGAAACGCCTGAGAAGCGCGCATCCGTAATGAGCGAGACCTGGTTGCCCCACGGGGTGTGCTTGAGAGCAGATGTAATCTGATACGTCTCTTCCATCCCGCTGCCCATTGGGCCACGGCATATCAAAACAATGATGTCGCCTGCCACCACATTGCGATCCGACTGGCCCTTGACCGCAGCAATCGCATCCTTTTCACTCGTATAAACCTTTGCCCGCCCGGTGTGGCGGAAAGTACCATCTGCATCGACGCGCTTGGCATCAATGCTCGTCGCCTTGATTACACTGCCTTCGGGCGCGATATTGCCCATCGGGAAACAGACGGTACTCGTCAGACCCTTCGCCCGGGCGCCATCTGGATCCGAGATGACATCGGATGCATCCACACCATCCATTTCAAAGAGACGCGCCTTCAGCGCGGCACGCCTGTCGCTCTTCTCCCAAATCTCAAGGTTGTCACCGAGGCGATTTCCATTTATCGTCAGCGTATCGAGGTCAAGCAGACCAAGGTTTCGCAAATGCAGCTGCACCTCAGGGACACCGCCCGCGAGATACATCCGGACCGTTGGGTGGTTTGTCGGGCCATTCGGAAGTACATCCACGAGACGGGGGACGGAACGGTTCACCGCTACCCAGTCATCCACCGTCGGGCGCCGGATTCCCGCGGCGTGTGCAATCGCCGGAATATGCAGTAACAAATTCGTGGAGCCACCGCAGGCGGCATGAACGAGCATCGCGTTCTTGAGTGCGGCATCCGTGAGAATATCCCGCGTCGTGATGCCTTTTGCGACGGCATTGATAAGCGCATCCGCAGTGTCACTCGCTAGCTGAAGCCAGATCGGCTGGCCACTCGGCGCAAGCGCTGCGTGGGGAATCGTAAGGCCAAGCGCTTCCGCGACAGCTTGTGCGGTTGCAGCGGTTCCGAAGAACTGACAGCCGCCGCCAGGCGTCGCGCAGGCCCGGCAGCCGGCTTCGGCGGCTTCTTGTAAGGTGATAAGTCCGTGTGCAAACCGCGCCCCGATGGTCTGGACGAGGCCGGCATCCTCACCGCGCTTTGGAGGAAGCGTAACGCCACCCGGGACGATTGCCGCCGGTCGGTCATGGAGTCCGGCAAGCGCCATCATCATCGCGGGGAGGCCTTTATCGCAGGTCGCTACTCCCATCACAGCCTTGCGGGTTGGCAGCGAACGTGCGAGGCGTCGAAGGACGATTGCGGCATCGTTGCGATAGGGAAGCGAGTCAAACATCCCCGTCGTGCCTTGCGAACGGCCATCACAGGGGTCGCTGACAAAGCCCGCAAAGGGGGTCGTGCCTTGCTCTCGGAAGCGTATCGCGGCGGCTCTTACCTGGAGGCCGACTTCCCAGTGACCGGAGTGGTAGCCGAGGGCGATTGGCTTGCCATCGTGGTCGCGGAGCCCGCCGAGAGTCGAGAGGATGAGGTATTCATCCTGGTTTACCGCGCTCGGCTCCCAGCCCATCCCAACATTTTGCGTGAGGCCAAACAGGTCACCGCTCGGCCGGTGGAGCAGCATGTCCTCGGTGAGGGGGAGAGCGCCAGCAGGGCCATCGGCGGTTGTCGCGACATCAAAGAGAGGGTTGTGCTCAGCCATGGTAGCAGTGTAACAA
>CAIYBQ010000437.1 GCA_903924445.1 uncultured Armatimonadota bacterium
CAGCACACATACAGAATTTGCCGTGCGGATCCGATTCCAGCACATCGGTTACCATATTTGTCTGGATGCTACTCTCGAGCACAAGGGAATCCTGTGCATTTGCAGGCATCGCCGCCAGCGTAAACACCACTGCTAAAAGCAAGATGATGTTACGGCAGGCGAGGACAAAGCAGTTCACAAAGAACCCACTTGCACCTGTCATGCCGAATGCTGACGTTTGTAACACGTGAGCATTATAAGCACAGTTATGCGTAATCTTTACCGTAACTTTACTAATTTACACACCAATTAAGTGTGCTTTCTACCTTAACGAATAGGCTTACACCTGTACATTTACCGGGGAGTCTGTGTACTCTCGGGTACGTAAGCCGCAGAGTTTGATGCCATCTAGCGGACATCCTGATGGAGCAATTCACTAAGAAATGCCTCATCTAAGTGCAGGCGTTTCGCAATCGTGCTGCCCGCGGTGACCACCCTCCAAAATGGAGGAACATCCCCCTCGGAAACACCAGCCGCCAGCTGCGCACACGCCCCTTCCGTAATCGCACGCAGCGCTTTGTTCGTTGCAAATGTGCAGCAACCATCCGCTCCAAAGGGCTCCGCTACCAATGCCCGGAATGCTTTCTCGGATGTCACAGCACCCAGAGATAACCGTGGCAAGGCAGCCTCGATATCGGCGAGCGTTGGAATCAGCATTCTCTGCCCAGCCACAAGCCCGCATTTGGCACGGTCGAGGATGTGAATCGTCGCATCTTCCATTTAATTTAGCAATCTCCCAAATATCGGAACTCTCAGTCAGTGGGGCCACACGTTGTGAATGTACACGAATGTCAGCCGAAGTGCTGTTCAGCAGCTTTGTACCGATACTGTCCCGTGACGGATGCCGTTAGAATGTCTTATGCAGAAGTTTGTACAAAGTAAGCGTGCATCCAGCAGTGATGTGTATTCCAGCGTAGCGAACATCGCTGTTGCGGAGCAGTCTGCAGAAAGTTTCGAAGGGGTGGAGCGGGCGGTTCCTAAGAGCGTGGCGGACACGGATAAGGCCCGCGTGTTGGCGCTCATCCTGATTCCGGCGCTCGGACTTTTACAGCTGGCGCTCCTCTATCCCCTTGGCCTGGTCGGGTATCTGCTCATCTTCATGGGACTCTTGGTTGGCATTGCGGGTGTGTTCACAGCGACACGCATCTACCGACGTGTGATCCGTTTCGGCCTCCCCGTCGTCGCTCTGCTCTCGGTCATCAGCGGGTTTGCGACCGTTACAAACCCGAGTGAAGACTGGGTCAATGGCCCGCGCTGGCTGGCATCCCGTGGCGCAAAAATGTGGGAGCCTGAGCTAAAGAGTACGCGGGAGGCATCCGAGACCTTTGCCTGGTCACAGCGGATGTTTATCGAGAACTCCTCGCATCCGCGGATCAAGAGTACGGCCGGGTGGCTGGCTCCGGGTGCGGTGACCCGTGTGGCCAAGGCACCCCAAATGGTCCGTGTTGAGACGCGGGAGAAGGCCGAAAAGCTCTGGAAAGACAATGCCGATGCACATGCCCGTTATCACCAGCAGCGCGTTTCCGGCATCCAGCGTATGTATTCAGCCTTTGCGGATGCCCTTAATGCCGGTGTTTTTCAGACTAAGCCGGCTGTGGATTCAGCGATGCTATGGATGTTAATCATCGCGGCCACCGCGGTCGGAGACTTGCTCGCCGGGAGCATCCGGGCCATCCGCCGGGCGAAGGGGTAGTTAACACGGTTCCAGCTGATCTCACCAAGTAGAATGCGATGCATTGAATGAGTGACTGGTTGATTTTCGGTTTCGATTTGGCCATCCGGCACGAAAAACAGTTTATGCCAGCACGGGTAGTTTTGCGTTCATCACTTGGATGAGCTCACGCAGGGATGCCCCAGTGGAAAAGTAATCGTGCAGGAGTGCATCAAATGTTGGCTCTCCGTGTGCAGGTTCTGGAGAATGATGCGTTGCTTCAGAGACATTCGAAATGGACTTGCGCTCACGGATGGCTGCATCGAGCAACAGGCGAAGCTCAATCAGCTCACAGTCTGCGGTCGACAGCTGCAGGAAGTCCGCAGGCGTTCCAACACGAAAGCCAGCGTCTTCCAGACGTTGTTTCTTAGCTGCGTTCATTTCAGTCCTCCCTGTCGTAGGCAACCAACCGACGTTTACAAGCCAAGATGATTGCGTTTGGCGTTTGATTAGTCTTCTTTTCAAAGACGTCCAGAATGATGATTGCATCATTATCGATTCGATAAACGAGACGCCAGTCCTTGAACCTATCGCGAACTCTGAGCTCATGGCATCGCGAACCAATACTCTGCATTTGGCGCGAAAACGGCATGGAGAGAAGGTCTCCTCGTTGTAAGCACCGGAGCAAATATCCCAACTCCAATCTACCAGATTTGGACATTGGTGGAGACTTAACTTCCCCATGCAGCCAGACAAGAACCTTTTCTTCCACACTTGGACTGTAGGGTCAATGTGGCCGCAACCACCATACTCAATTCTGACATTTCTAGAAGATCTAATGTGTTAGATTTGCTCCACCCCTAATGCTCATTATCCTGATGAAATCGAATGTCCAGCGTGCGCATATAGGTATGGATACCCGCATCCTGGATGGGCATTAAGTACGCATTTTCGCCGCTCTCATTGTGATGCGAATGCCAGTAGCCCGGCGGCGTGGTGAATGCCCCTCCGGAGTACCAAGGCACTTTGATCGGATCAATCATCCGGCCGGCATCATCCACATGCTCCGCAACCAGCGTGTAACAGCCCGGTTTGGCATCGATGATGTAATCGAGCGCCACACTCTGATGCCGATGCGGAAGCTGGTTCGCACCCACCGGGAGGATACCAATCATCGCCCAGAGGACGTGCGTAATCGTCATCGTCTGCGGGAAATGCGTATTCGTCAGGAGCACGCTGATGCGGGAGCGCTTGCCGGATTCCGGGTCGTTCAGCGCATCGTGGACGGCCGCAAGGGTGACATCCCAGGGGTAAAGCGTAGGCCGGAACTTCGGCTCGGTTGCCGTGACACCCAGATAACGGAGCAATGGCTCATCGTGCACCCAGTACAAAATCGTGTCGCTGGTCGCAGAAATGGTGACATCGGCTGTCGCCGGAATGGTGACGAGATCACCCAATTGGTACGGAATGGATGCATCGCTTTCCGGAATCGTGATGATGCCTGTTCCGCAGCGGGTAAAGATCAGCTGGGATGTGGCATTAACGCGCATGGTCAGCGTGTCGCCAGCGGTGACATGGATAAAGCTTGCGAGGAGTCCCGGGCTGCTCGCGGGACTGTCACACTTGAGCAAATCTGAAAGGTCGAGTGGCGTGATGCCCGTTGGCCATCCTTCGTAGTTGTCAGGCGGAAACTCAAAGATTGGCATCGGGGGTGTAGTGCCGTTTGCGAGCGGGTTTGCAGCCTTTGAGTATTCGATGGCACCGCCATCCCGTGTGTAGTTCTCAAGTTCCATGGTGGTTCGATTCTACCGAGTGGATGCCTATGCGGCCGAATAGTCTCGCCTGCGTCAACGCATCTCAGCCATGCGATTTCATGGTATGTTTCCGCTATGACACACATCATGCAGCGATTTTCGGCGGTGGTTGCGGCGTTTGTGGTTTGTTCGGTGGCATTCGCGGATGTCATCACGGGCAAAGTCGTCAGCGTCGCGGATGGCGATACGGTCACGGTTCTCACCCCTGCGAAGAAGCAGGTCAAGGTTCGTTTGGATGGTGTGGATGCTCCTGAGAAGGTCCAGGCCTTTGGCGATAAGTCCAAGCAGTTTACGAGTCAGATGGTTTTTGGCAAGCAGGTTTCTGTGGATGTCAAAGAGACGGATCGTTATGGGCGCAGTGTGGGTGTGGTGAGTGTCGATGGCAAAAACCTCAATGTCGCGCTCGTTTCGAATGGGTTTGCGTGGTGGTACCGCGAGTATGCCAAGGATAACGAAGTCCTGATGAATGCGGAAAGCCGTGCGCGGCGCGAGCGCGTCGGCCTTTGGGCGGATGCGAATCCGGTGGCGCCGTGGGACTTCCGCCGGGGTGGTACGAGCTCGGATTCAGGGGTTGAGAAACCATCCTTGGGTTCGGTGGGCTCAGGGGTTAAGTCTGCATCCGATCCGGTTTTTATTACGAAGACGGGTAAGAAGTACCACTTGGATGGCTGTAGCGGCGTTTCGCGTACCAAGATCCCGAGCACCCGCGGCGCAGCGGAGCGGATGGGTTTGCAGGCTTGTTCGTTCTGTAAGCCATAACTAGAAATTCTGTGTCGGGGTGGCGGCGTTGTTACAACTACTGCCTGCGTGGCGGATGCAAAATCTCCGCGTAGGGGAGGGCTGCCACGCCCTCCCGTGCTTTCGGTGCGGTTTTGCTGCTTATTGATGTTATATGCTGCGCGTGCCGGGTGGATGCATCGCATTTGTACCGATTGATTCACGCTTGCACGGTGGATGCATCGCGTGCGTGCCGAGGTCGCCGGATGTAACGCGAAATCCCGTTGACCTTTCGGTTTGGCTGGGCTTGGCGGTAACGTCTGGTGGCCAAGTGGGTCGACCATCCCCGATGGCGAGTGTAATCATTTCGGATTGCGGCGGCGGATATTGCCATCGAGGATGGTGCCCGCCCTGCCAGCCGCCGAATGGGTGCTGGCTTGCAGTATCCGATAGCTGACCAGTCCGGCTAGCGGCCCACCCACTCCACATTCCACCGCGCATCGCGTTGTTAGGTGTAAATGTTCGATTGTGGATGGACGGATCACAATCCTCCGCGTAGGGGCGGACCGCCGTGTCCGCCCGCGCGTTTCGATACGGTTTTGCCTTTTGTTGATGTCAATAATGCGCTTGCCGGGCGGATGCATCGCGTGTGTGCCGATCTCGCCGGTATCAACTGACACCAAAACTTCCGCGTGGATACACTTTCGTCTCCCGGCCCTTGCGCTCAACATTCCAGTGCGCCGCGTGCTGCCAGATTTGTCAAAGACTGCCGATGGCCGCTGAAAGATGTAAATAATGGAACAACGTCTCGTTGGGGCGGACCTTTGTGCCTGCCCTTTGCGTTGCGCGGTCACTTTCGGAAGATGGTCATTCCGTCACCATCAGCGGGCGTCGCCGAACGCCCCGACATGGAGATTTCCATTGTCAAACTGGCTCTCCTTGCATACCTTTTTATCCGTAATTGGAAATTCACTACCATCGGAATAACGAGTGGCAGGTGTTGAAGCTCAATGTCTCAAACCAAAAATAATAGTTTCATTAACTAGTTACACATTCATACCCAATGCGTGGTTACAATTGCATGGTGAACATGGTAAGAACCAATATGAACAAGTTCCCCACCCCTAGTTGGCTAAGGATTCTGTCCTCTAGCTGGCTGACCAACAGCATCGCCGTCATTGCAACCATTTATGCTTGCTTATCATTGTCCTTACCTACACAAGCTACAACTGTTCTTGGACCACCTTGCGGTACCGCAAGCCAATGTGCGGCAACATCGAGTAGCTGCCCAGCCGGTGAAGGTTGGATTTTTTTGGTAACCAAAACAGTACGGTGCTGTCTACCGTTGCCGTTCAGTACCCAGTATTACTCCGTGGTCGATATTAAGATTCGTGTTTTCAACAAGCTTGACCCTGGTAATGACTTGCGTTGTTACCAGTTTGATTCTGCTACATTTACCGGTGTGAGTTGTAATCCAAACACTCCATGCGTTTCTGAAGGAGAATAACCATGAGTAAAGCCAAAAAGCGTTTGCTGTTCACCGCCTTGCTACTTCTTCCAATAGCGTTGATTACCGTTGGGGTTAGAATTTACTTGGCGAAAACAGGTCTGTGGATGGATAGGTTTCAGGATGGACGAGCCATACCAGTGACCGGATTAAAGGTAAATCCAAATGGTCTCACCAATCTTCAAGGAGATGCCAAGGATGACTTTCGGCGGCTTGTAGGGGCGATTCGAGCATATGCTGACAAGTATCAGCGCTTTCCAGATGACCCTCGCTGGCTCATTGAATTCACCAAAAAATGGCCTGAATCGACCAGAGTGACAGCCGACTGCTTCGACACGCCAGATCGAAAAAAGAGCGATAGCTTCAACAACATGGATGTTGGATTCGGTTATCTGTGGGCTTATCGTGGCCCACGTCCAGATGGAAAACCAAGACCTGTATTCCCTGGTCCGGGTGAACGTGACGTTTGGTTATACACCGACACATACATGCGCTCTAACAAAACGGTCTACAAAACAGGTGCGGGGTCAACAAAGCCAGAAGGACACTACTTAGTGGCTTGGAGTGATGGCAAAGTTGAGGAGCTTCCGATTTCGGCTTATAAGCGGACTCAGTTTCACTTAGGAAGCGCCAGTATGGGCTTTGAGGGGGAGGCAGGTATCGATGAAAACAGCAAAGTCGCAGATAAGGCAGGATTCAGCGTATTGGGAGGAATTTCTCCAACCTTTCCTCCAACTAAAAAGTAACCATGAGGGATAGCAGCGTGCCGCTGCTTGGTCCCGTGTTGTCGAACATCTGAATGCTGACGCAAAAACGTCAACACCTACCGATCATGGAAAACGCGGGACACTTGCGCTTGCCAGGCGGATGGATGGATCACATATGTCGACGCGCACGTTTCGAAAATCGATTGCTTACGATCGGCATTATTCGATTCACGCTTGCGCGGTGGATGCATCGCGTGCGTGCCGAGGTCGCCGGATGTAATGCGAAATCCCGTTGACATTTCGGTTCGGCTGGGCTTGGCGGTATCGTCTGGTGGCCAAGTGGGTCGACCATCCCCGATGGTGGGTGTAATCATTTCGGATTGCGGCGGCGGATATTGCCATCGAGGATGGTACCCGCCCTGCCAGCCGCCGAATGGGTGCTGGCTTGCAGTATCTGAAGGCTGACCAGTCCGGCTAGCGGCCCTCCCACTCCACATTCCACCGCGCATCGCGATGTGAGGTTGTTTCGTCTTGAATGTGAGCCTTACGTTACAAACTCCGCGTAGGGGAGGGCCTTTGTGCCTGCCCTTTGCGTTGCGCGGTCACTTTCGGAAGATGGTCATTCCGTTACCATCAGCGGGCGTAGTAGAACGCCCCGACATGGAGATTTCCATTGTCAAAGTGGCTCTCCTTGCATACCTTTTTATCCGTAATTGGAAATTCTCTACCATCGGAATAACGAGTGGCAGGTATTGAAGCTCAATGTCTCAAACAAATAATAATAGTTAAATTAACTATTTACACATTTATACCCACTGCGTGGTTACAATTGCATGGTGAATCTGATAGAAGGCACTATGAACAAGTTCCCCCCCCCCCGCTTGGCTAGGGACTTTATCCTCTAACAGCATAAGCATTTCCATTGACTGGCATTCAGGAGAATAACCGTGAATAAAACCAAGAAGCGTTTGCTGTTCAC
>CAIYBQ010000438.1 GCA_903924445.1 uncultured Armatimonadota bacterium
CATCGAGTATGCGGCTGCCGACACAGTGAAGTACTGGGTTCAATTCTTCCAGCGCGCAGGAACAACTCCAATCGCAACCTTGTTCTGTCCAACATCGGTTATGGCTAACGAGGCTTACCCGATGCTTGAAACAGGCCAGCTACAGGGAATGCTTGTGGGTCTCAAGGGCGCCAATGAGTTCGAAACGCTGATGAAGCGCCCTGGGTTTGCGACGCGTGCCAGCGCATCGCTGTCCTATTCCCACTTGCTTATCATTTTGCTAATCGTCCTTGGAAATGTTGGGATGATTCAGGACCGTAAGCGTCAGCAAGGAGCGACAAAGTGAAGGAAGAAACAGTAAAGCTCATCGTCATCCTTCTGGGTGTCGCAAGCACACTGGGCATTTATTCGATTCTCTACAAAGAGAACAAGGTATTCCGCTTCTTTGAGCACTTGTACCTTGGCCTCGCTGCCGGATACTCGATCTCTGCCGCCTGGAATGACATTCTGCGTCCTCAGTGGTGGACACTGATGATGATCGAGGGCCGCTGGTGGATGTTGTTTGCGATTCCGGCCGCGATGATGTTCTACATGATTTATTCAAAGCAGAACTCCTGGATGAGTCGTCTGATCTTCGGCCTCTTTCTTGGAGCGACTGCAGGACAGACCTTCCAAGCATTTGCCGCAGATTACTTCCCTAAGTTCAGGACTGCAGCCAGCAAGGCTGTGATGGATCTGCCGGAAGTCAACCAGCCTGGCGCCTACGGCTTGACGCCATTCAGTGCTGCTTTGAACAATGTTTTGTTCATGGTGATATTGGCATCGGTGATGACCTACTTCTTCTTCTCATTCGAGCAGAAGGGCAAAGTCATTCCATCCGTGAGCAAGTTTGGGCGCTACACCCTGATGGTTGCCTTTGGGGCGCTGTTTGGCTCAACGATTATGGCGAGAATGTCTCTATTGATTGGCCGGATGTACTTCCTAATCCATGACTTTGTTCAGGTACAGCTTCTCCACATGCAGTAATGCATCGGAATTCGGATTATAGGATGCAGCCTGCCAGTGACTTGGCAGGCTGTTTTTCTGTGTCGTGCTCTGGCCCGGGTGGTCTGCCTTGATTTACATCAATGCTGTTCAGCGTATAGGTAAGCGTAAAAAAACAGCCCCGCGGGAGCGGGGCTGTCGCATAACCGATATCGCAAACGTCTATGCGATAACTTCCTTGATGGTGTTGGTATGTTCCACACCAACCAGCTTCTGGTTGAGTCCTCCGTAGAAGAACGACAGTCTGTTAGGATCGAAACCAAGCTGGTTGAGCATCGTCGCGTGGAGGTGCTTGACCTGATACGGGTTCTCGACTGCTTTGCTGCCGAGCTCGTCGGTCTGGCCCACAGATACGCCACCCTTGACGCCACCACCGGCCATCCACATCGTGAAGCCATACGCATTGTGGTCACGCCCGGTGCCGCGCTCGTATTCGGCGACTGGCTGACGACCAAACTCACCGCCCCAGACGATTAAAGTTGAATCTAACAAGCCACGTTGCTTGAGGTCTTCGAGAAGTCCAGCAATTGGCTTGTCGGTCTCTCCCGCATGGAGGGTATGGTTATCAAATAGGTCACCATGGGCATCCCAGTTTGCATCGTTATGGTTGCCACCAGAATAAATCTGGATAAAGCGTACACCGCGTTCCACCAAGCGGCGTGCCATTAGGCACTGACGACCAAATGCGGCGCTGCGCGGGTTGTCAAGACCGTACATCTTTTGAATGTGCTCAGGTTCCTTGCTCAGGTCGGTTGCTTCAGGAGCACTCGACTGCATTTTGTAGGCAAGCTCATACGATGCAATACGTGCCTTTAGGTTTGAGTTGTCACCCCTTGGAATCTCATGCTCATCGTTGTACTGTCGGAGTGTGTCCAACATTTGGCGCTGTGAGTCCGCAGCAACCGACTCAGGGCGCTTGAGGTCCAAGATTGGGTTGTTTGTCGCTGATATAACCGTTGCTTGGTAGGTTGCAGGCATGTAGCCAGCGGACCAGTTTTTAGGACCCGAAATTGGGCCACCGCGGGGATCGAGCATCACAACAAACCCCGGGAGGTTTTCATTCACGGTACCGAGACCGTAGTTGATCCACGATCCCATACAGGGCGATCCACTTAGAATCTTGCCACTGTTCATCTGCAGCATCGCCGAGCCATGGATCGGTGAGTCTGCCGTCATCGAATGGACAAATGCGATGTCATCTACGTGCTTACCAACATTTGGGAAGAGGTCACTGACCCACTTACCGCATTCCCCATACTGCTTAAACTTCCAGCGTGGCTCAACAATCCGGCCCACATTGCGACGTCCACCACGCCCAAATGTCTTGACCTCGATAGTCTGATTGTCTCGCCCGTACATCGTGGGTTTGTAATCAAATGTATCGATATGGCTTGGACCGCCATACATGTAGAGGAAGATAACGGCTTTCGCTTTGGCGGGAAAGTGCGGGGCTTTTGGTGCGAGAGGATTCTTAAAGGCCGTCTTGCCATCGGCAGCAAAGGCCTGATTCGCGTAAAAGCCGTTGTCTAGCATCCCTGCCAGAGCTACTCCGCTGAAGCCAGCACCGACCTCCCAGATAAATTGACGACGTGTTCGTCCACAGAAAGTATTTGACATTGTGGTCTCCTAATCGATGTAAATGAACTCGTTGAGGTTCAGTGCAACCATGCAATACTGCTTCAGGGCATCCATGCGATTGTTCCCATTGGTTGCCGTCATCTTTGCAATAAAGCCAGTGCCACGATTGACTTCAACAGTGGTTGGCTTACGCTGAAGAACGCGCCACAGCACTTCGGTAACCTGTTCCGCTGGCTCTGTATACTTTTCAGCAACATTCTTGGCGAAGATACCAGCCTGTTCTTGGATGAACTGCGAGTTCAAGAGCGATAGCGCCTGCGTTGGGACAACGGTTGTGTTACGAACCGGGCATGCGGTGTCTGTATCAGCTGCATCGAATGCGGCAAAGAGAGGAACCGTCAGTGAGCGCTTGATTTTCACATAAACGCTACGACGAGCCTGTTCGCCAGGGCTGGAAAGCCCCCACCCTGCTCCCGGAACACTCTGTCCAGCGAGGACTTCATCCGGGATGCGAACGAGAACGCTGGGTCCTCCGATGTTCACGTTCAGCTGGCCGGATGCCGTGAGAATCGAGTCCCGGATAGATTCCGCTTCCAGACGCTGCATATCGACCCGCCACAGCAGCTCATTTTCAGGATCCTTCTTTAATGCAGCAGCGCTAGGTGCACTGGACATTTGGTACGTGTTGCTTAGAAGGATCTCTTTGTGAAGTGCTTTAAGTTTCCATCCACCAGAAACGAGGCGCCCGGCAAGGTAGTCCAGCAGCTCGGGGTGCGTTGGTTTCGAACCCGTATATCCAAAGTTGCTAGTCGTACGTACGATTCCACGTCCGAAGTGATGCTGGAACATCCGGTTGACAATCACACGGCTAGTCAGTGGATTGGATGGCTGTGTAACCCAATCGGCAAACTGTGAGCGTAACCCTGTGGTTGGTGAGCCATCCGGGTTGAGCTCAACAGGAGCATCCAGTGCTACGAGCACGCTTGGAAACCCAGGTTCAACCTTTTCCGTTGGGCTGCGGCCGAGCCACGTGCAAGGACAAATGTTTCCTTTGGCTTCGCCCCTGGTTCTGTCACACAGAGTGCTGTTTCAAGACCAGGAGGCGGGTTTTCACGGGTTTCCTGGCGTTCTTTCAGGAGGCGGATGTAGTCATCATACTCAGCCTGAGAAATCACATTTGGGACACGGAGCTTTAGCAGACCTGGTCGCTTGAACTCATCCCGAAACTCCTGATTCTCAACCGGTATAAAGGTCTTCTGTGCCTTTTGCTCGATGCCACGAATGGTCCGATCGAGCTGCTGGAGCTTTTCACGGTGCGCGCGAAGATCGGCTTGATACTTCGCAACGACATCTTTAGATGCAATCGGACGCATCGAACGTTCCATGACACTCTCATGCGAGCGATTGCCATAGCGGTTGATGCTATTGAAGAAAGCTACCATCCGGTAGTAATCCCGCTGTGGCAGCGGATCGACTTTACTGTCATGACAGCGGGCACAGTTGACATTCAGACCAAGAACGGATTGCCCTGTCGTCGTCACGATGTCATCTAGCTCATCAAAGCGGGCCTGCTCAGGATCGACAGGCTCATCGTCCCACTGACCAAGGCGGTAATACCCGGTCGCTATCAAGCCATCCGTGCCAGCATCCGGCATTTCATCCCCGGCCAGCTGCTCCTTCACAAAGCGATCGTACGGTTTGTCATCGTTAAACGACTTGATCACGTAGTCGCGGTAGCGCCAGACATCGGGCTTATCGCCATCCCGTTCAAATGAGTTTGTCTCGGCATAGCGGACAAGATCCAGCCAGTGACGTCCCCAGCGCTCACCGTAGTGAGGACTTGCAAGCAGGCGGTCGACAACCTTCGCAAAGGCATTGGGCGATTTATCAGCGATAAATGCTTCCACTTCAGCCTTTGTCGGAGGTAAGCCGATGAGGTCATACGAAACCCGTCGCAGCAGCTGCGCACGATTCAGTGGAGCGTTCGGCTTTAGACCATTTTGCTCAAGCTTAGCGAGGACGAGGCGGTCAATCGGCGCTTTGCCCCACTTCGTATCCTTTACCTTTGGCATAGGAACGGTTCGAACAGGCTTGAAGGACCACCAGTTTCGCGCATAGTCATCGACTTGAGGAGGACCAGACTTGATCACAATGCCCGTCTCCGCCCATGGACTGCCAGCCGCCATCCACTTTGCGACCGTGTCGGTATCCGACCTGCCCACTTTCGACGATGGAGGCATCGAACGGCCATCATGACGCATCGCGCGAATCAACAAACTCGCTTCAGGTTTGGTCTTGTTGAAGGATGCTCCACTGACGCCACCGCGCAGTAAACCCGCACGCGAGGAGAGATCGAGCTTGCCGGATGGATTCGCACCTGTATGACATGCGACACAGTTTTCCTGCAGAATTTTCACTGCGGACTTAGCGAGTGCGCCAGTATTTCCGATACTGGATTTCGCAGCCGTCGGTGGAGCCGGTCTTGCCGATATTGCCCCAGCCGCAACTGTCACGACAGATGCCAACAGAAGCGTTGTCCGTCCAACGTGAACCTTCATGCAAACCTCCACGCTGCCATCATCAAGCAGCATCGCTCATCTATCCATCATTCTGGCATATTCACCAGCAAGGTTGCCTTATAGGATATTCCGATGGGTTGTATCTTGCCCCACCTCGATACAAGATTCCAAAGATTTGATGTCGTCGAGGCCGATGCGCCCATGTCTGCATCGTGGAGACAAGCACCCGGATCAGCGAATGCCACGCAAAGACATCATCATAGATGCCCACAATCGTGCACCTGCTCTTTGACCTATTTACCGACACCGCCCCCTGAGATCAGTCGGTGATGTCACTCAAACACAAAGCCAGTCAGGAGCCGTCTTAGCTCCTGGTAGCTGGACATCAAGGATGAGCCGAACCCCTTGTGGGGTCGGATTTATCGCTCGCCATGTCACTTCGGCTCCGGCAGAACTAGCACGCTGTATCCACGTTTCAAGTTGTTGTTGATAGTCTGTCCAGGCCGCGGTCAAAACGATACGATCCGCCCACACAGCTCCCGTCGCGTTAGGCGACCACGGATTCGATGCCAAAAGAGCATCCCAGTGCTTACCCTGATCAAGCGATAAGTCCTGTACAGCACCATGCTTCTGCAAGATGGCTGCGATGAGTTGATACCGTGCCGTTTCGAGGTGTGGTTCGCCTTCAACAATCACAGTGATCGTGCCACTTTGATCCACACTCATGTGCGCTGGCATCAAGCGTGCCGTTGCAACCTGTCGTAACGCTGCTAATGGGTCTCCAGCACCGACAAAACGTGCCACCGCACGGCCATCCGGGCTGAGCCACAGCGGAATCCGCACTCCTAAAATGATGGCGTCAGGCGTTATGCGATACGCAGCCGGGCTAATCCAGGATGTCTTTCCGCTTTGGTCCAGTATCTCAACCATCGTCACGGCTTCATTGATGTTGCCGTAGCGGCCAGCAAGGATTCCGGTCGCATTGGTGACGATGGCCCCTCCGATGGTCGCCGTAGCTCCACTTCCCATCCACTGCCCGAGTGTCCAGCCGTGCTCAGCAACGTAGGACTCCGCCGTCTCGATTGCTACACCAGCGCCGACTTCGAGTTCCTCAGCCGCCGTGTCAATAGACAGCGCGTTGAGGCACTCCGTTGAGATGAAAAGATCGGTTTCACCCGGCTTGGATGTTGCCGTACCGCCGCCAATCAACGTGTAGTTGAGCCCGTTGTCGTGGCAATGCTTCACCGTTTGAATAAAGGCATCACGGTCACGCGGATTAACGTAAGTTGCCTTTCCAGCAGTAAGGCCGTGCTGGTGCCAAGGCGACCATCCTCGAACGTCACGGACATCTACTGTGGCAACTCCCAGATCAACAAGGTTCTGCAAACGGTAATCGGTATTCACTGACATCAATCCTACCGAATCCGCTCACATCCTTGAAGTGCAAACATGTGTTTGCTCCGGATAAACTAACTTTGTGTTCTTTAACTCCCCTAACGAAAACCGTACGCAGATCGCAGATGACCTGCTAAATGGACTAAACGATGCCCAGCAGGAAGCCATCCTTCACGGGAATGGTCCACTCCTGGTCTTTGCGGGCGCCGGCTCTGGAAAGACGCGCACAGTAACCCATCGCATCGCCTACCTGATTCAGGTGACAGGCGTACGCCCTTGGAATATCCTGGCAGTTACATTCACAAACAAAGCTGCCGGAGAGCTGCGGGAGCGCCTGGAACACCTACTTGGGGATGGTATTTCCCGGGACATGTGGGTTGGTACGTTTCACGCGATGTGCGCGCGGATGCTGCGTGAAAAAGGAGCATCCATTGGACTCTCACGCGACTTTCTGGTCTACGATTCCGATGATCAGATTTCCGTAGTGAAAGAATGCCTTCGTGAGCTCAGCCTGGATGAAAAGAAGATTCAGCCACGGGTGATTCTAAGCATGATCTCCCGTGCAAAAGAGCAAATGGTCTCGCCCGAAGGGTTTTCCAAGGTCTTTCATGGCCAGCTTGAGTCCATCGCCGGCAGTGTCTACCGAAAGTATGAAGAGCGCCTAACACGCAACCGGGCATTGGACTTTGATGACCTGATTCTAAAAGCCGTCCGGATGTTGCAGGAACGCGAAGATGTCCGCAGCCACTATCAATCCCGCTTTCAACATGTGCTTGTGGATGAATACCAGGATGTCAACCGCTCGCAATATTTGCTTACAAGACTGCTGGCATCCAATGATGGATCTGAAAACGATGTCACCGCAAACCTCTGTGTTGTAGGTGATGACGACCAGGGTATTTATCGCTGGCGCGGCGCCGATGTTCGCATCATCTACCCTGAGTTTGCGCAGGATCACCCCGGTTGCCGCCTTGTTCGCCTCGAGCAGAACTACCGCTCAACAAAGAACATTCTTGAAGCTGCAAATGCCGTGGTACGCCGAAATGCCGAGCGTCAACCAAAACAGCTTTGGACCGATAACATCGAAGGATCTGCGATCACCTGGTACGAAGCCGGCGATGAAGTTGAGGAGGCGTACTGGGTCGCACAGATGATCCAAAGGCAAATCGGAACCGGGCGGAGCCCAAGCGATATCGCCATCCTCTACCGTACAAATGCGCAGTCCCGTGCCATGGAAGAGCTTTTGCTTCAGTTTCAGATTCCATACCAGATGATTGGTGGGATGAAATTCTACGAACGCGCTGAAGTTAGGGACCTCTTGGGGTACCTCAGACTCATCGTTAATCCATTCGACTCTGTATCCCTAAAGCGTGTCGTAAATACCCCCACGCGTGGAATCGGCAACACGACGATTGCTGCACTTGAAGCACATTCAATCGATCAGGCAATCAGCCTCTGGGATGCGGCAAAGGACCTGTGTGTGTCAGCGACACTCCGCCCGGCGGCACGCACCGCCCTCCACGGGTTCATCACGATGATCGAGCAGTTCCAAAGTAAGCTCGCCACCATGCATGTAAGCGCATTGGTTGAAATGGTGCTTGAACAGTCCACCCTGCGTAAATACTACGAGGACCAAAAGTCCATCGAAGCCGAATCCAAGCTCGAAAACCTCCGAGAGTTTCTCACCGCTGTCCAGCGGTTTGAAGCCCGAAGTGAGGATGTAAGCCTTCGCGCATTTCTCGAGGAAACGGCCCTGATCGCTGATGTCGATACAGTCAACAGCACGGGTCGCCTGGTTACCTTAATGACGCTTCACAGTGCTAAGGGCCTTGAGTTTCCAGCGGTGTATATGATCGGAATGGAAGATGGCATCTTCCCACATGCAAGAAGCCTTGGTGACAGTAATCTGGCAGAAGCTCTTGCAGAGGAACGTCGTCTTGCCTACGTTGGCATCACACGGGCCCGCGAGTTTCTGGCAATGACGTGTGCCGCACGGAGATCTATTTTTGGGATGACGCAGATGAACCCTGTGTCACGCTTTGTGAAAGATATCCCGCAACACCTGCTGATAACACCAAGCGGTCGCTTACCCAGCTTTGTGCCTCGCCAGCGACAAACGCAACAAGGTTTTGTTCCGGCAGCAAAGTCAGCTGCTCCGAGCTGGTCGGATGCTCGTGAGGCAACGGAAGCCGTTACAAAACTCGTCGATGACACCCCTCTTTACCGCGCTGGCGAAAAGGTAATCCACGGCGTGTTTGGGACTGGCGTTGTCGTTGTGTGTACAGGCGGCCCAGATGGCGTGGTTCAGGTAGCCTTCCCAAACCTTGGTGTGAAAAAACTCGCCCTGTCACATGCGAAGCTGGACCGCCCTAACAACTAACCACTTTTCCGTGTTTTGTATCTCGTGCCGGTCAGCTTAGACCGGCAGAATGCCAAGGCCTGGGAGCTCTATGCTTGCATCACCGAATGAACGGATATTGATCCCCATTCGGCGCGCGAGGCCTACGTAAAGTCCACAAAGCGGCGTCTGGGCAGGCAGCTTGAGGTGACGCCCCGTTTGCAGGCTTCCACCGCCACGACCACCCAAAACAATAGGCAGGTTGTACGGTGAGTGGGCATTGCCATCACGCATCCCACCAGCAAACATCACCATGCTGTTATCGAGAACGGTGCCATCCCCTTCGCGGAATGACTTCAGGCGGTTCAGGAGGTAGGCATATTGCTCGACATGCCAGACGTTAATTCGTTGGTACTGAGCCAGCTTTTCTTCGTTGTTTTCATGATGACTAAGTTCATGATGGCTACCACTGACGCCAGGAAGAAAGCTGAAATTGCGCCCAGAAACTTCATTGGCGAACATAAACGTGGCAACCCGCGTCGAATCCGACCAGAAACCCAAGGCCATGATGTCAAGCATCAGGCGAACTTGTTCTGTGTGATCGATGCCACGCTTCTCGCTTCGGACGGCATACCAATCAGTAATGCGACGGCCAAGGGTGTCAACTTCGGACTTTAAGACGCCGCCATCGAGGATGCTTCCCTTACGACGCGCGAGGTCGTAGGCGATCCGTTTTTCCACAGAGCGAACCGCATCAAGGTACTCATCCACCTTTTGACGGTCATCCACACCGAGGCGCTTGCGCAAACCTGATGCATCCGCCATGACGGTATCCAAAATACTCTTGTCCGTCGGTCCAAAAATAGGTGCGGCTCCCGTGGTGTTGCGAAAGACCCTGTCAAACGCAAGCTGCGGGTTGAGCTCACGCGTTACCGGAGTCGTAGGAGTCGACCAGGAAACATGACTTCCATAAAGTGTCGTCAAACCAACATTGGTGTCGACGTAAGCCGTGGGAGACTCGACTGCAAGCTCAAGACTCGACAATGGCGTTGCGCTTCCAGTGTGCTGCGCCATGAGCTGATCCAGCGAGACGCCACCAGAGCGCACATCCCGGCCCGTCGTCTTTGTAATCGCCGTACCGCAAAGAATCGGTGCGACTTTATAGTAGTGACCATCCCCTTCGATACTGTTGCGGTTCATCAGATTTTCGAAGGTGAGGATGTCCCCCTGAAGACTCTCGAGGGGCTTTAGGGTGCCTGAAAACGGTGCGCCATCCGGTGCCCACTTTTTAGGGTGCACACCATTGGCAAAGTAAAGAAATCCAAAGCGCGTGGGAGGTTTGACCGACTGCCGCGAGGATGCCTGAGCCTGCATCGACTCCAACCAAGGGAGAGCAAGCGCAACGCCTGCCCCTCTAAGCACTGTCTTTCGTGTCATCACTCTAGCCTCCCACACACCGCAACTACTTCAGTTCCCGAAGGTAGACATTCTTGAAGAAGATTGGATTCCCGTGATGCTGAAGCTCAATTTGCCCTGTTGGGAAAATTGCCTGCGTACGGTCCCAGTAGTTTTCAAGCGTCACGTTTTGCACAACGAGAACACCATTTAGGTAAATAGTGACCTTCTCACCCTGCATCAGGATGATAAAGCGGTTCCACTCACCAATCGGATTATCGGCGATGCTCGTCGGCTTGCTTGGGTTCTTTTGGTTGTTGTAAAGACCGCCAGAGCCGATTTTCCAGTACTTTGGATCCCAGATCTGAATCTGCGGGGAGCCTCTGAGGTAGATTCCAGAGTCCCCATTGTCACCGATTTTCCAATCGACGTGAAGCTCGAAGTCTTTATAATCACGAGCCGTTGCAAGGCTGTCGTTCTTGCCATCATAGGTGATGACGCCTTCGACGACGGACCAGTGCTTGAGCGCCTCGATGGTAGCCTTTTCCTCGGCAGCCTTCAGGTCAGCAGGAGACATTTTTGCGCGGGCGACAGGGTCTTTGACAAGCCCCTTCCAGCCACTAAGGTCCTTGCCATTGAAGAGGGCAGAAAATCCTTCAGGTGCTTTGTTGTCAACAGGTGCCTTTGCAAGATCAACCGCTTCAAGGTTTCGGAAGCGGACAAGCGTTCCGTGACCAAGAAAGCCGATGTGACCGCTTGTACGCAAGAGACCAGGATGCTCAGCAAGTATTGCAGGATCGGTAACGTTGTTGATGTCGCCATCCACGATAACGGTCCCGTTAAGCGTGATCTTGACTTTGCGTCCGATGACTTCAATGGTTTCCTTGTTCCACTCGCCGAGAGGCTTAAGGAAACCGCGCTTTGCAGCAAAGACCTTGTAGATGGAACCGTGGTACTGCCCCGGAAGGAGGTTTTTGTAGATGTCTGCGGTGTCATCCAAAACCTGGCTTTCCATACCGACATACGCGGCATCACCAGACAGTGGTGCGCGGAGACCTATTCCATTGTTGGCCCCGGATGTCAGCTTAAACTCAAATCGAAATTTGAAGTCTGAATACTCTTTTTCGGTGTAGAGATTTCCGCCGCCATCGGCGGGGCAAACCAGCTCACCGTTTTCCACAACATAGCCACGTCCACCCTTGCCAATCAGCGTCCACCCGGTAAGTGTCTTGCCATCGAAGATCTTTTCCCAGCGGTCCTTTGCCATGGCCGGGGTTGCGATTGCGGTCAATGTGATTGCCGCGACTGCTCCCATCACCCATTTCTTCATCCGTATCTCCTCACTTTGTTGCAGCAGCATGAACTGCCGCCGTTACCGGGGTAGCCCGGCGCTTGTATCGGAATGGTAGAGATTGAACCACACCCGTCATCAAATCCTGCATCCGATACCCACCAGCCTTACATTGCCGCACGATGAGCGAGACGCTTGGAAGGTCTTCAGGCTCAAGCCCACGTCCAAGAGCATAGGCCATTAAGCGCTCAACAACATTTCGAGCGATGTCATCTTCCCTACTCAAAAGAACGGATCGCATGCCCTTTATGCCATCAAATGTTTCACCGGATGCCAGCTCACCCCGCGCATCAACGGCGACACCACCGATTTCGGTCCGCCACCGTCCCACAGCATCAAAGTTTTCGAGAGCAAATCCCATTGGATCAATCCGCTGGTGACATCCTTTGCATTCGGGCTTGTTCCGATGTGCTTCCAGGCGCTGGCGAAGCGTCAACCCCTGTTGTGGGCGTTCATCGGCAGGAAGCGTATTGACAACGGGAGGCGGAGGCGGAGGCGGCGCGCCAAGAATCTCAGCCATCACCCACTTGCCGCGCAACACCGGGCTCGTTCGCTGAGAATAACTTGTAACGGTGAGCAAGGCCCCCATACCGAGGAGACCGCCGCGCTGCACGCCATCCGTTTGTACCCGTCGCATCTCATTACCAGCAACGGCCGCCATGCCGTAGTGCTTTGCAAGCTCATCGTTTACAAATGTGAAATCACTCTCGACGA
>CAIYBQ010000439.1 GCA_903924445.1 uncultured Armatimonadota bacterium
CGGTTCTTCTTCCGATTATCAAGAAAGACATTGACAACAATTCGGTGCATCCAAGTGGAAAACATCGCTTCGCGGCGGAACGCCTTGATGTGGTTCCAGCCACGAATAAAGGCCTCTTGGGCGATGTCCGCTGCGTCATCCGAGTTGCCCGTCAGACGCACCGCAAGCTGAAACATCACGCGTTCATAACGGCGAACAAGGACATCATATGCATGGACATCCCCTTTACAGGACCGCTCGATAAGCGAGCGTTCATCCGGCGGCGGGCCACTACGCACTTTTACTGGCAAGCCCTTGTTGTGCCGGCAGCGTTGCGGATGCAATGACAAGCTTTTCTTCATCGGAGAGCAAAATGTTGCTGATGCCATTCACGACAGGCTTGCAATAAGTCCGGCTCTCCGCACGTCCAGTGATAACGGTGATGACCAATCCCGAGTTTGCATCATCAAGAAGTGCAATCGAAAAACTCTGCATCCCGCCCTGACCAGGAACCGCATCGTAGCGGGCGAATCCAGTCTTTCTGAAGCCTTGGATAAAGGATGAATCGATACGCTGGACGGCTTTTGTGAGCGATTCGATGCGTGCTTCGGATTCCTGTGCGGACTCGATGGTTTTCATGACCTGTGCTTCGAGATCACTACCGGTGGTACCTCGGAAGAGGCGCTTGTGGCGCGCGGACAGAGTGGTGATGCGATTGGTCCACAGCGTCGTGATTAGGATGGCGAGGACATGCAAGGCGATGGTGATAGCAAGGGCTGTCCCAGGGTGAAGTTTAACCCACGCTACGAGGCCACCGAGGGCATTGTCGATGCTGTCCATGGCGCGATTGTAGCAGACACACGGGTGGGGTTCACGTGTTCTGCCGATGGACTACAGTCCTGAGCTACGTAGGAATGCCAGCTCATTCGATGTCAATCTGTAGGCGGCTGCGAACACGATGCCCATCAGGATCCACACACCACCGATGATCCACTTTGTGGATACCGACACATTATCGAAATAGGGAAGCTTTGGGAGCGGGTTACGCCAGTGGTGGATTGCCGGCATCAAGGACATCAGACCAAGAATCCACACGATTGGACTTGTGGGTGCGACGACAACCAACAGGATGATGCCCGGGAGGAGGAGCTTTGGAAAGGTGGCCATCGCGACCGTACCGCCGCTTAGAAATGGCGCTGGCGCGAGCTGGAACAATGTAATCGAGAGGCCAAGCAGTCCCATCACCGGCCAGATACGTGATCCGGTTGCGGCATAGAGGCCCAGACAGCTGAGCGACAGAAGGCCGCTTGCGATCGGGCCTGAGAGCCCAACCCACGCATCGTGTGCCGCGGTTTCGCCTGCATCCGCTGCGGTCAGGCCGCCACCGATAAACGGGATGAGTGTGAGTGCCTTTATCTTGCGCTGTTGGAGCCTGAGGGTGATGTAGCGCCCGAGGGACATCGAGAGGATGATCACCGTGATAATCACCGCTGCGGGCCATCCGAAGAGGTAGGCTTTGATACCAACAAACAAAAGGATAGAGAGGCCGGATTTCGCGACCCAGAGAAACTTAAGCGCACCGAGTATGGACTTGCCTTTTAAAAGAAAGAGTCCAACGGCGGGCAGGAACTTCAGGATTCCATTGCGTGGCTTTGCTGTGGGCTGAGCTGGCTGTTCCGGTTGCACATTGTATGAGTCCGGGTGGTTTTCCGGTGCTTGTGGTTTCTCGTCATCGGGTGTGTTCACGCGAGTGTGACGGGTGTTTCTGCTTCGATGATTGTTGCAATTGCGGCTGAAATGGCTTGTAGCGACTCGGTGCCGGACTTGCGTGTCTTTGCTACGATGATTCCCGGTGCGTTGACAAGGAGCGTTGTTGGGTAGTCCGCGATGCCGTAGAGCTGCGCGTGGTAGCCATCGGCGTCGATCAGGCGGCTGCCCGTGAACCCGGCTGCCTTTGCGACGGCATCCACTTCTGCGTGCGTGCCCGCGCTGAACACAGGCCAGACGGTGACTTTGCCGCTTTCTTTATAGCCAGCCGCAAGCTGTTCGAGGAGCGCAAGGATGCGTGTGGCATCTGGAGATGTTGCATCTATAAAGGACAGCACCAAGGCGCCTTTGCCCCGTACCTGGCCGGTGTGGCAGGTTCGTCCATTTTGGTCGGTGAGCTGGATGTCACGGATGTAGGTATGTGTCCGTGCGGTGTTGTCTCCCCAGCGCTGTTGCCCTTGTCCGCCGTAGATTGCCATGCCAATGTCCCCTTGCCTGCAGGTGTAATTACACCTATTGGTACGTAGCAAGTTTACCATCAGGCATCGTTTTGCCTTGCCATTCCGCGGTGCAAAGGCGGTTGTCGTAGGGTGTAATGGTTGGAACATGGGCCCAGAGGTACGGCCCCGAGGAGAGTCCAAAATGGCAGGCTTAGCGTTTATCGGTGTGGCACATATTCATACCCGCGGCTTTATGTCGCGTGTTGGGGAGCACCCGGATGTGACGGTTGTTTCGATGTTTGATGACGATGCGCATTATACGGAGAAGGCGCTGGAGTGGGCTCCCGAGGCTGTTGTTGCAGCATCGGTGGATGCTGCCCTTGCGGTTCCCGGCGTGGATGCGATTGTGGTCTGCACGCAGACGCTGAAACATAAAGATGTCATTGCGCAGGTCGTGGCGACCGGACAGCCTATTTTTATAGAGAAGCCGATTGGATTTGCAGCTGATGATGCCCTTGAAATAGCTGACTTGGTTGAGGCAACTGGGAACATTTTTCAGACGGGGTACTTCATGCGTGGGATTGGTGAGCTTCGCAAAATCAAGTCGCTGGTGGATGCGGGTGCATTTGGACAGATCACGCGTGTGCGTGCGAGCAACTGCCACCGCGGAGCATTGGGTGGTTGGTTTGATGGCGATATGCGCTGGATGGCGGATCCCAAGCAGAGTGGCGTCGGAGGCTTTGGTGACCTCGGTACGCATATGCTGGACATTTTGATTTGGATGTTCGGGGATGTCGAGCGGGTCACGGGGCGTATTGGGCTGGGAACCGCCCGTTATGAAGGCTGTGATGAAACGGGTGAAGCCATTCTGGTCTTTAAGAACGGCGTTGTAGCGACGCTTGCCGCCGGCTGGGATGACATCACCGATCCGCAGACATACATGGTCTCCGGAACACAGCTCCACGCATCGGTTGTACAGGGCAAGCTGCGTTTGACAACCCTAGATGGCCCTTATGAGGGCGAGCTTGAAGAAGGGTGTGAGAGCGCCCCTGCGGGCTTCGATGCATTCTTGGCTGTGTGTACGGGCGGGGATGCAGATCTTGTCGGTGTCCGTGAAGCTGCATACCGTAACAGTGTCATGCAAGCGGTCTATGAAAGTGCCGCCAATAGTACGTGGATTTTGTTGTAGGACGCAACTACTCACACATCAACACCCGTTTACTGTTTCAGTAAGCGGGTGTTGGTGTGTTAGGTGGGTCAGGTATCTCTGCGACCGCGTGGTGAAAGTTCGTCTTTCCTTGTGAATATGGTGCGTGAAATACAATTTTATGTCCTTATTTGAAATATATGACGCACCAAACTACCTGATAATGGACTTTTTTGGCATGGAAATTGTAATACAGATGGCAAAAACCTAGTAATTTTACGCTGAAAATATAAAATCAGTGCTCTAAACTCAAAAGACACCCGGCGAAAACCTGTTCACATTCTGCAGCTCTCGGGTTTTGAGATGAATACCGAATGAGCATTTTGAACACCATCGACCGTACCGTAGCACGCGCTCAGCGTGTCAGCGATGGTACGCGTCTGGATGGTCTCAAGAGCATCGGTATTGACACCCCAGATATCGACCTATTAGAGCGCAGCTCCAGTTACGCTCCACGCCATAACACGAATGCATTCGATGTAGAAACCATCAAGGTTGGTGGCGCCAGCTTTAGTGCGATCAAGATGCAGGATGCGGTTGCATTCATCACCTTGCTGATCCAAAAAGGTACTACGCCTCACCATGTTGTGACGGGGAATCTGGATCACCTGTATCGCCTTGAGAATGATGAAGAGTTTCAGCAAGTCTATCGGTCTGCATCCTTGGTTCTTCCCGATGGCATGCCTGTCGTTTGGCTTTCGCGCTTGTTCCGTTTAGCGGGTGAGCAAGGGCTCCCAGAGCGTGTTGCAGGGAGTGACTTATTGATTGAGCTTGCTCGTCATTCCAGTATTTCCGGTATCCGACTATTCCTGCTGGGCGGGGAGCCTGGAGCAGCTGATGGGACGCGCGCTGTCCTCGAGAACCGCTTCCCTGGATGTGTCATTTGCGGCACGTACTGTCCACCAAGGCATCTTTTTAATACTGCTGAGGAACAGGATCAAATTCGGAAAATTGTCCGTGCGGCCAATCCCGACATCCTCCTGGTTGCCTTTGGTGCTCCAAAGCAGGAGAAGTGGATTCTGCGTAACAAAGCGTTGCTCGGCGTGCCAGTGCTGATGGGTGTCGGCGGCTCCTTCGAAATGGCAAGCGGTATGGTTGCCCGGGCTCCAAAGCTGATTCAGATGCTTGGTATGGAATGGGCATTCCGAATGCTTCAAGATCCGGGCAGGCTTTGGCGAAGGTACATCGGAAACAATCTGCCGTTTTTGTTCCGGTTGCTCGTCCGTACGCTCCAGGAGCGCAGAGCCAGCACCGATCGATTAGTTAGCCGAGGTGAAAGGCTATGAGCTACGCCACGCTTGCGCCTGTGATTGGTCGAACGCCTGATGTTCCATCGTCTATCAGGATGTCCCCGGTCGGAGACCTCTTATACGTTGCATTTTGCAGTGAAGCCATCGAACCGCATTTTCTGGAGGTTGCAGGGACTCTTTATGTCTTTCTTCAGGATGGCCTGAACTATTCCGGAATCGTCGATGCCATTTCAGCAGTTATGGATCGCCTTCCGGCAGATTCTGCTTTTTATGGCTATCTCATCGAAGAATTAATCCAACCAGATTGGGCAAATCAACTAGTTGCAAATGGACCTGATGCGGAAACGCAACAGCTGAGCCATACAACCAATGTCCGGAGGCATATACAAGGGTAACTTACCTGTAGATATCCTAATTGCTTACCTGCATGCCCCTGCATGCAGCAGGGCAACCTAACAAGAGGAAAATTAAAATAATGAAAATGATGATTAAGGGAGCGGTTGCCCTCGCAGCAATCGTATCGGTTGCTTCTGCTGCATCCGCACAGATTCAGCTGTTTGGTGGTGTCGTCCAAAGCTATGGAACGGTAACCACCAGTGGTGGACAGGTAACCGGTCTTGGAACGTGGGAAGCGTTTACGTTCTTTCCACAAGGCACTGGACACAACTACCTTACTGAAATTGACTTCAATACATCCACATTCAATGTGCGACAGATGACTCAGTTCACACAGGGTACAGCTACGTTGCCAATCTACTTGGGTGGTTCATTTGTGACCACTGCAAATAGCGTCACTGGCAACAACTTTGTATTCAATGGGAATGTTGTGTTCACATCCGGCGATTGGTTTGCAGACCTTGCAAGCCAACTCGGAAGCCCAGCAGCGCAGTCCATCAATGCAACCTTTTCAACTGGTGGCGTTGTTGGAGCTAGCGGTGTGCAGTCGTATGTCTTGACTGCTGGCGTACCTGAACCAGCCGAATGGGCAGCCATGGGAATGCTTGCAAGCGGACTTGGTGGACTTGTTGTCCGTGCTCGCCGCCGCCGCAACGCATAATCAAACCAAGTGTGGGCCGCATCGTCATGATGCGGCATCCACCGAAGAGAAATCGGGAAACAGTGGCGCTTCTAGGGGCCACACACAAACTTGATTTTTCGCATCACTGCAAAATTACCTGAAACAGTCACCTAAAGACCCATTCAGGTAATTTTGTCGTTTATACACGGTCTAATCAGCCAATAACATCACCCCACGTACTGCTGAAACAAACAGATTTTATGTTTGGCAGTGTGATCAGGGTGATGATGAAAAACGAACTTACAAACTCCAAACAGAACGGAAGCCTCGCTGTGATCTCCAACAGTGATGCGGATGTAAGTCGTTTTGGCATGGTAGTTGCACCACCAATCTCCGTGAAGCAATTATCCAGCTACTTCGATGGCAACTTTGGTGAAAGCCCGACAGTGTGTATCAACCCTGACCCGGCTTACAAGTCCTCATCGATTGTCTCTACTGTAACAGTAGGCGATGTACCATTCAGCCGTGTGTCCATGAAGGAAGCGACTGCTCTGATTCTCTTGATGATTCAGAAAAGCAATTCCCCACATCACATTGTCACTGGCAACCTTGATCACCTCTATCGTCTTCAGACAGACTTAGAATTCAAGAAGGCTTACGAGACCGCATCCCTTGTCCTAGCTGACGGGATGCCAATCGTGTGGCTTTCCAGAATCTTGCGTCTGAATGGCGGTGATGAGCTCACTGAGCGTGTTGCTGGCAGTGATCTCTTTTGGGAGCTCGGTCGTATCTCACAATCGCATGGCGTTCGAATCTTCCTGCTCGGAGGTGTCGAAGGTGCTGCGGATGGTGCGAAGGAAGCTCTTGAAAAGGCGTACCCTGGTTGCGACGTCTGTGGAACCTACTGCCCACCCTTTGAGAAGTTCAATACGCAAGAAGAGCAGGATGAAATCCTGCGCCGTGTTCGGGCTGCATCCCCGGATATCCTTCTGGTTGCGTTTGGCGCTCCAAAGCAGGAAAAGTGGATAGAAGCTAACAAGCATCACCTCGGTGTTCCGGTCTCCATTGGTGTTGGTGGATCGTTCGAGATGGCCTGCGGAATTGCCCGCAGAGCACCGAAGATATACCAGCAGTTGGGACTTGAATGGGCCTTTCGGCTTGTTCAGGATCCAGCAAGGCTCTATGACCGCTATGTGCGGCATGACCTTCCATTCCTCGTCAAGTTATTGATTAGAACAGTAGCTGATGTGGCAACTGGTGACCGTTCGAACGCACAGCGGAATCGACATGCTTTCCGCCTTGGAGGACTGAAGTAATGTTGAATCAATCGTTGTCCAGATCCGGCCAGAGGGGGCTTTCAAGCATTCCAAAGCCCATCGAAATGTTGCCCGCAGGGCAAAATGTCTTTATCGGTCTTTGCCAAAA
>CAIYBQ010000440.1 GCA_903924445.1 uncultured Armatimonadota bacterium
TAATTGGCATCATCCTTGAAGCCAGCCTTCTCGCAGGCACGTGCGGCACGGTAGGCGGCTGGGTAACCCTGATCAACGGTTGCAATCTGGTCCAGCGCAAAGGCGGCTTTTTTGAAATCACCCCGCCGGGCGTATTCTTGGCCGATGCGTTCGTAGACATCCGGCGCGGATGGATTCAGCTCATTGGCTTTTAGCCACGCCTTGAGTGCGCCATCGTAGTCTTTCTGGCGGTAGAGAATCAAACCGTAGAGGTAGTTTGCTCCAGCCTGGTCGGGAGCGATGGGGAGCAGCTTTTCGAGATAGCCCTTTGCCTTTGCTGCATCGGTATTGTCCATCGCCGTGCGTGCAGCAAGCGTCAGGGCACCGGGATCATCGGGGGCGAGCTGGAGGAGTTTCTCGGAGAGCTGGCTGGCTGCTTTTTCATCTGCGCAGGAGACAAGCGCCATAACGAGGCGCTCGAGGCCAGCCTTATCCGTGTAGTCAGGATGCGAGGCAATCCATGTGGAAAGAACATTGCGAGCCGCACCAATACGGCGTGAGTCGACGTGAAACCCGGCGAGGTTTAGTACGGAGTCAACGCTATCTGGGGAGAGTTTGGCGGCCTTTTCGAGCTCAATACGCGCTTCTTCCTCGCGCGCGAGGCGACTAAGGGTCCGGCCAAGAATGGGCGAGATGCGGGTGTCAGGCGCACCGAGTGCGCGGGCTGCCAAAAGATGGCGCCGTGCAGACATGAACATGCCTTCACGGTCTTCAATATTCGCGAATTCGATATAGGCATCGATGTCGCTGGGGTCCTTCTTAATGCGCTCGGTGTAGTACTTACGCTTGGTTTCGAAGGGGGCGTTGGGCGGCGGCGCAGCCGCCTTGCCATTCAGTACAAAGTACGTGATCGGCAAGGCAACTGCACTGAGTGCCAAAACACCAGACAGGAGATGAATGCGTCGCAATGGTTACCTACTGTCCGTGTTTAAGAACCTACCAAGCGTTCGGGTTGTTGTCGTTTCCACGGGAACCGGAGTCACCGAAGATGTCGAACTCACCACCCCAGTCAGCACGGGTATCTGTAGCACCACCAGGACGTTGTGCGATCCGGGTGATACCTGGGCGAATCCAGAACTGGCTGAGCTTGATTGCCTTGGCATGGCCATCAAAGTAGATGACGTTTGCCATTCCGTTGTGGCGGGCAACTGGAACCTGAGTAGGTTCATTTCCACCTTCCCAGCTCATACGGAGTGGGTTATGGAAGACAGCGCCGGTACCACCGGACTTGAAGCCACCTGGGCCATTGTAGTTGTCAGGATTTGCCAAGAATGCAGCACGTGCCTTCTGGGATCCGTCGTTCCACAGTGCCCAACCTGGATCGGAAGCTTCCTTGGTGATCGAACCGGCATCTGCGAACAAAACGATGTTTGCAGGTCGGCTGATGCTTGCCAATTCAGTGTTTGATCCGTGACCAGCACCACCCCATGTCGACATCGTGTCGTTGATGGAGTAACCCTTTGACCGGTTGGTCTTGTATGGGTTATCCTGGAAGTGGCTGTCAGCCCAACCTGGACCCTGGAATGCGGTCTGATCAGGACAAAGCTGTGCGGCAAAGTTCTTGGTGTATGGCTCGATGATGAACGGCCAGAAGCGACGCCAGTCACGATCTGTTCCATCTGGGGTTCGTCCGATGACGGATACATCATATTCCAAGTGACCTGGAATAACAGTTTCGTCGTAGTCTTGCATATACATCATGACTGCCAAACCAAGCTGCTTGGTGTTGGACAGACAGGAGATTGCGCGTGCTTTGGCACGAGCTTGTGCAAAGACTGGGAACAAGATAGCTGCGAGAATCGCAATGATGGCGATAACTACCAGTAGTTCGATCAGAGTAAATGCACTGGTTCGACCAGTGGACTTATGAATTGTATTCATTGACTAACTTCCTACCTCCTTGATAGGCGTGTCCGGCAGACATTGCCGAACCGCGGATCTGTTTCTAAGATACCTAAATGACACCTTAATCACAGACAAAGTCGCGCAACAATGCGAAACTGTGTAAGTGTGATGCTACGAATACTATTGGTGTGTGTCAAGTAAAAATTAACACTCGTCGTAGAATTGTCAAAGAACGTTCAATACAGGGTTATATCGATTATGAGTCGCAGTCGTCAAAGCGGCATATCGAACCCACGGCAATAAGAATGCGGATGTTACTTATTTCCCTCCGAAATATGCCCCCAGTAACGACCCATCCAATACGCCAACAACCAGTCACTTGGCCGGTCCTCGCGTTCACCATTGCGGCCAATCACTGCAAAGTAAGGTTCCTGATCCCAGTTGCATAAACCCATCTCATCCCGTGGAACCAGCTTGCTCAGTTTGACACCATCCCGGCCCGGAACACGGTCAAATGTCACATCCTCGCGGAAACGGTTATCCACCGTCCACTCAATCTGGTCGAGCGGCCAGTCTCGGAGCGTCGTCATCGCGCCATCGAGCGGCACCCGTGACCCTGAATACGTGTTGTAGACAAAGTCATAGAACGGGATGTTGTCGCGGACACAGCTCTGATGCCATTGCCGTAATGCCTTGATCGCGACCATCTTGAGATCTGGAATCAGCAAATGGTTGAACAGATTTGGAAAGACCATTGAGAGCAGCTCATCGTTAATGTGCGTTGCCTCGCTTGGCGTCACATACCGCAGCTTGCCCATGTTCTCTGCATAGCCATGTTTTTGAATCAGGTAGTTGGCGGCATCCAAATACTTCTGCTTCCCCGTCATATGGAACGCCACACCAAGGTGTGAAATGATCTCCGTAGAGTTTCCGTAGCGCTCCTCGTTCCAATTGGGGTCGCCATTTAGACTCTTTGGTGACCAGTTACCCCAGCGGGTTGCCTTGCCATCGATGTCCTGAAGGACATACCCATTGTCAACAATCCCGCCAATAATTCTGTCAACAAGACTCGCCACGCGCTTCTTGTCAGCGGCATCGGCGACGAGGTCGTGGAACAGCGCATAGCCATACATATGGCCATCCACTTCATCCGAGCTGGCATCCCGCTTCCATAAATACTTGCCATCCTTTGTCGGAAGCCAGCGCTTCTCAATTGGCTTCTCACGTGGGTCGCGCAGCTTCGCCTCAGCGATTTCATCCGCCGTAAATGTCCGGTCAACCTCGTGGAGTGGTGCCGTACCAATGGGCAGGACTGACCTTGCAATAAAGTGCGGCGTCCCGGTTGCTTCTTGGAGAATCTCCATCGCGCGGAATGCTGCCCGCGCATTTGCTTTTGCACGCGGGTCTTTGGTTACTGCAAAGCGCAGCGACTCAATCGCGA
>CAIYBQ010000441.1 GCA_903924445.1 uncultured Armatimonadota bacterium
AGCAATGTGCCGATGAATGTGTAGCGAACGGCGACTTGGTAGACCCCGATAAGGATTCCCGTTGCGCCAAGTGCCACGATGAGTAGCTTGATTCCGACAGGGATGCCTATCTTAACGAGGACATGCTGGAGAACGAGAACAACGATGATGTGGAAGATGTAGACGAAGTACGAAGCATCCGAGAGATAGCGCAAAACCTTCGACTCGCCGCCAAGCGTTGCACGGAAGAAGCCAATCAGGCCGAAGATGCTAAGCCACGCGTAGAAGCCTTGCACGATACCTCCGATGAGCAGGCCGCCCGTGTCCCGACCACTGAGGAGAACCAGCGCGAGTGGGATACAGACTGCATTTGCGATGATGAGCTCAGCAATCCAGCTCTTCGATGGCGCGGCATCGATGGTGCCAGCCTTGTAAATCAGCGCCCCGATGCAGAAGAAGAACAGGTAGTAGATGAAGACATGCGGCATCGGGAGCAGGCCGATGCTTGTATCGGGGCCAATCACCGGGGCGAAAAGTCCCTGAAAACTCTGGAGGATGGCGGTTGGGATCACGAGGATAGCGATACGCCAGGGCTTGCCAAGCCACGCGATGGCGCCAGCCGGGATGCGATTAAACACTCCGGCAAGTGCCGCGAAGATGACGACCATCCACCACAACATCCACAAAAACCACAGATGATCCACAACATTTGTCATCAGGAAGTTGAATGCAGCTGGGCCGGAGCCAATCACGAGACCGGATAAGATCCACCCGAGATAGGCGCTGCGGAGTGCCGGGAGGCCTGTCTGTTTTGACTTCGCGTAGCCAAGGTCCGGAGAAGCGGCTAGTGCCTGTTCGCCACCGGGGAGCAAGCGGACCACGTTTTTGCGACCATCCGTCAGTTTTGCATCATCCGGGAGCGTGATTCCAATAAGCATCGCGATCCCCGCTGTTGCATCCGCTGGTGCAAACGCCGACCGCAGCGGCGTGTCGCCATCGGCAGACTTTAGCGTTGCATCTGCATTCTGCTCGAGGAGGAGCAGTGCAACCATCTCACTGCCACGGAATGCCGCCGCGTTCAGCGCCGTCGATTGGTTACGGGAGCGGCCGTTTACATCCGCTCCGCGCTTGATCAGCTCGCCGGCAACCGGGCCATCATCGACAAGCGCCGCCCAAGCCAGCATCGTGAGACCGTACATCGGGTCCTGCGCATT
Organism: uncultured Armatimonadota bacterium; assembly: GCA_903924445.1. Taxonomy (GTDB): domain Bacteria; phylum Armatimonadota; class Armatimonadia; order Armatimonadales; family Armatimonadaceae; genus CAIRTT01. The sequence continues at coordinate 1,194 of CAIYBQ010000441.1, forward strand.
TGGGTCGAGCCCAGCACCCAGTAGCTGACCGGCCTTTTCCCGCTGACCGGCCTTGAGCGCATTGACAAAAGCCGTCGCGTTTTCTTCCTTGCTGGTGCGGACAACCGCCTTGCTCTCACTACGTGTTGCCCACGCTTCGACGGCATGTTGCGCGGGAAGGACAGTGATAACACCGATGAGACACGGCACCAGGATGCGCAGAAAGCGGTGCTTAATGATGTTTTGGACACCGCGGCGCTGGAGCAGCATCAGTGTAAAGAAGCCGCTGATGACGAAGAACAGCTGCATCCGAAATCCGTGGATGCCAAACAGAATCAAGCCAACCCAATCTGCCGCCGCCGGGTCATGGCTCCCCCAAGGGACGTTTGGGATATAGGCCAAGCCTGCGTGCAGAATGACACCGAGGAACATCGCGTACGCGCGAAGGGCATCCAGGGCGTGGTACCGCGGGGATGGCAACTTTGTCGACAACTGCGCCTCGGTATCAGTTGACATTTGGAATAGCCTTTCCCTGCGCGAAGGCGGTGATCATGTTGGAGATGTCGGTTGTGCGCTCGTGGATGACCCAGTGGGAGCCATCCGGGATCCGGCGAATGGTGAGCTGCTTGACGTATTTGTCAAGGCCATCGATGTTGCCCGCGAGCAGCGCGGTATCGAGCATCCCCCAAATCACCAGCGTCGGGACTTTGACATTGACTGGACCGGTGGTGCCAAATGACTCGGCGGTGGATGCAGGCTTGCTTCCCGGTGCAGGAGGCGAAACCTTGTTTGCACGGTAGTAGTTGATGCCTGCCGTCAGCGCGCCGGGCTGTGTCCACGCCGCAATATAGGCATCCTTTTCCTCAGG
>CAIYBQ010000442.1 GCA_903924445.1 uncultured Armatimonadota bacterium
ACATCCCGTCGCAGGCGGTGCGTTTACACCAACATCCACGATTGTCGTAAACATTCCGGTCGTCGACATGAGCGCAACCAACGGCGCAACACAGCTCTGGCCAACAACCCATCTGGACACCACGTACGGCGGAAATGTCGAGTGCATCGTCAAACCACATGACCTTGAACGCTATCGCATAAGCCATCCGCCGATTCAACCTAGTGTCAAGGCTGGCACTGTCATTCTCCGGGACATGCGCCTCTGGCACGCCGGGATGCCAAATCACACCCTAAATCCACGCCCGATGATTGCGATGATGCTTTGGAAAACCTCAGCACAGACGTTTGGCGGCATCGATGTCCCAGAACGATCGGTTCCGTTCTTCCAGGGACGACGCATCGAAACCGAGCTGGTTATCAAGCCAGATGATGGCTTTAACCACATCCAACATGGCGAAAGCTACGGCGTTTAGCACAGCAAAAATCCCTGTGTTCGGGCATCGCAAACCGTGACACGATGGCCTGTCTAGGTATCATCCATCCATGGACATTCGCCCGATCGCATTCGCTGCTGCGCTCACTCTCATCGCCGGGTGCAACCCCGCGAGCAAGCAGGCGGCACGGCCCGTCCTGACCAAGACCGCCGATGGGCGTAATGAACTCAAGGTCGGCTTTCTTCCCGTTACCTGCCACTTGACCTGCCCGGTCACAGACTTTGCCAGCCGAACGAGTAAAGACAACCGCTTTGCGAGTGAAAAGTACTTGGCGTGGCCTGATGTTGCAAACGCCTTCAAGTCAGGCCGCCTGCAAGCAACATTTATGATCGCGCCCCTTGCCCTAAAGCTGCAGGAGCAGGGTGTGAAATGCAAAATTGTGTATCTTGGCCACCGGGATGGCTCCACGGTGATGGTCCGCAAAGATGACACATCCAAGGACCTCACAGGTCTCAAGGGTAAAACCTTCGCAATTCCAAGCCGCTTCTCGAACCAATATCTTGTCATCCGCAAGTTAATGGAAGACCAAGGCCTCGGGGAATCCGACATCAACTTTGTGGAACTCCCACCGCCTCAAATGCCAGCGGCGCTGGCTGCGAAGAAAATTGATGCCTACTTCGTCGGCGAACCGCATGCCGCAAAGGCTGAAGTCACCGGCGTCGGACGCGTGCTCTACAAAGCAAAAGACATCTGGCCACAGTTTATTTCGTGTGTGCTAGTCGTCTCCGATGAGCTCATCGCCAAAGAACCACAAGTCGTCACAGACCTCGTACGCGGAATCGCGGAGTCAGGCGAATGGGCGGAAACGCACCGTAACGAAGCCGCAAAGGTCGCAAGTCCGTACTACAAACAAGATGAAAAGCTGATCAAGTTCGTCCTCAATGACCCAGGCCGTGTGAGCTACCGTCAGCTCACTCCGGGCGATGAAGAAATGATGAAAATCGTTGAGATGGCCGTGAAGGCCAAGATCATCAGCAAGCCGATTCCTGTCGCACAGTTCCTTGACCGGCAGTTTGTGCCGAAGGACATCAAGGAAGCTACAGTTGACATGGCGGATGCAGGGAAGTACCCAGCAAACTAGGCTGGCGATTACAGCTAGAGAAAAAAAAGCGGGCTGCGAACCTACGGTTCGTAGCCCATTGCTTTTAACACCGCCTTGGTTGCATCCACGACACCCGATGCGGTTACATCCCGTGGACGGGGAACATCGATCTTGAGCTCATACACAATCGATGCTGGCCGCTCCGAGAGAACCAGTACCCGGTCTGCAAGCTGGGTGGCTTCTTCAATATCGTGCGTGACCAAAATAACCGTCCGCGGCTGGTCCTCGAGCAAACGACAGAGCTCACCACGCATCTTCAAACGCGTCAGGTAATCCAGCGCACTAAATGGCTCATCGAGCATCAGGACATCCGTACCGCCACACAGCGCACGCCCAATCTCAACACGCTGCCGCATCCCGCCGCTGAGCGCATGCGGAAACGACTTCTCAAACCCCACGAGGCCGATGCGTCCGACCATGTCGGAAACCGCCCGGCGCTTCGATGCTGCATCCAGCCTTGGGAGACCAAGCGCAAGATTGCCTTCGACTGTCAGCCACGGGTAAAGGCCATCCGCTTGGTGGACGGTGCGCGTGGTCCCGGTGCGCTCGAGCACACCCGATGTGGGCTTTAAATATCCCGACAACAACGACAACAAGGTCGACTTGCCACTGCCACTTGGGCCCACTATCGCCACAAACTCACCCGGAGAAACATCCAAGTGGATATCTTTGAGAACAGCTGTCGCTCCATAAGAGTGCGACAGACCCTTGATACGGATACTCCCGGTGCTCATCTGTCATACCCCCAGCGGATTCCCGGCAGCCGCGTCAAGAACATCAAGAGCCGGTCACACAGCATCCCGAGCAGCCCAATCACAACCATCCCGACCACAATCAGATCCAGCCGGAGACCATTGTTGGCATCGTGGATGAGGTAGCCAAGACCCGTGTTTCCCGCAAGCATTTCGCCAGCGACCATCACCAACCAACAAAGGCCCATCGCCACCCGCAGCGTTGTCACCAGCTGCGGCAGAATCGCAGGAAAGATAACCCGCGTCAGCCGTTGAAGTCCCTTTAGGTCGTAATCCTGTGCGACACGGAAGTAGACCTTGGGGATGCCCGCCACCGCCGCCATCGTCGATAGCGCAATCGTCGGCAGCGCTGCAATCACAATCAAAAAGATCACCGCGCCGTGCCCAATGCCAATCCAGAAGATCGCAAATGGTATCCATGCAAGCGGCGAAAGGGAACGTAAAAAGTTCAGCAGTGGCAAAAGCGCAAGACGGGCACCGAGAACCGTCCCGAGAATCATCCCGAGCGGAACCCCAACCGCAACGCTGATCGCGTAACCTGCTCCGACGCGCGACAGGGATGCCAGCGTGTCACGGAAAATACTGCCACTTGCAACCTCCTCGCGGAAGCCTGTGACAAACGCCGCAGGTGTCGGAAAGAACTGCTCCGACAAATACCCACGGGTACTCGCAAGCCACCAAATCAGGAGCAAGGTGCCAAATGTCAGCGATGGGTAGAGCCAGCTGTTAATCGAATTACGGATGTGTTTTGTGTCCAAAGCCTAAAAGTGTAGCACGCTGAAGTGCTACGCAAGCCTTTCAGCCAGAGACGTACG
>CAIYBQ010000443.1 GCA_903924445.1 uncultured Armatimonadota bacterium
ATTGTTGCAGGCGAAATCCGCGATGCCACACTCAGTGTTTTTGCGACATCGGACCCTGAGACGGGAGACGTTGTCGAGCGGATTGTAAGGCCAACGGATTTGCGTATTGTTGTGTCGCTCCCTAATGGAAGCCAGCTTGAAGGACGTGCCACGTTACATCCATCGGCAAATCCTTACCTGGTCAGCCTACGCCCTACTTAGCGTCCGCGGTCACCACAGAGCCTTCTTGCGCTGGCGACTTACACGACTTAGCGCGCAAAGACTAACTTCACCATCACCTGTGGAAGAAATGACTTGTTGTTCGGTGCACCGAGAAGAAGATACGTCTCGGTACCGCGTTCCCCAGCTTCCCGATAGCTGATGTATGGGTTAATAGTTGCCGGTGAGCCAGGCTCTTCCTGAACCAAGATACGGCCACCTATCGTTCTCGTGCGCGAGAGAATGAAGTTCCCAGTCAGAATGTGCTGTCGTCTCCAGCCTCCAAACTGCTGCAGGCCACCTGTGTAAAGCAAATCCAGGTTTTTGATTGGTCTCCAGGACACATTCGGTGCATAGAAACGATACGCCTTGTCCGCTTGTTGCCCTGTAATAAGCTCCATGCCAATCTGACGGAAGCGGTTTGTCGCGCCGGATGTGATGCCAAAGCGGATGGTTGCATCCTTCTGTGCATCGAACATATTGTGGTTTACGCTGGTTGACAACCGCCAATCAGAGCGTGTGTCGAACTGGGCTCCAAGGCCGCCACCTCTCTGGTACGGAGTGCCATCCTGATGCCATGTATAGCTTGGGAAGAAGTCTACAGAAAAGCTTCGCCAGGCACCTTTTCGCCATTCACGACTCCAATTGTGGTAGACCTGAAAGCCTTTGAAGTCATCAAAGTAGAACAGTCCATTTGCAGATCTGATGTTGCGACCAGCATTCATCAGCTGAACGCTCGTAAAGTTGAATGAGTCCTGATAGGAAAAGTTAAGGTCTGCGGCCCCGCCACCGCCATTCAACCCGGATGACTTGATCAGCTGGTAATCAAGACCCACTTTGTTTCGGCGCAGGGAACCATCGAGTGCAACAACCCCAGAATGATCATTGTCTTTAGCAACATCCGACTGACTGGCAAAGAGACCAATCTGATCAGTTGCACTGATGTCATGTCGGTAGCGGACGATGGTATCTACTCTGTCACCAAAATCAATCGCTGTCAGGAAGCCCAACGTATCCTTTGGGGTGATCTTCCCATAGGCCTTTGCACCGATGTCAAAGAGCCCAATCCTGTTCGAGTAAAACAGCGGACCAAACGTATAGAAAGAGCCCGCGGAGAAGTAATTGGCCCCTTCAAGGAAGAAAGGGCGACGCTCTGGGACAAATTGTTCAGCACGCGAAAATGCGACTGTCTGTACCGCACTTTCGACAGTGGCAAAGTCAGGGTTGATCGTTGAAACAATCGTGAAGTCAGGCGTTACGGTATAGCGGGCATCGATTCCTGTTCGAATCTGTGAACCGGTCTCCTTGGCGGTTGTGAGGGCGTATGGAAGAAGGCTCAAGGATGGCTTGTGCTTCTCCTTCGGAGGCTCGATTTGTGACCAGCGGCCCATCAGGTTCAGAAACTGCTGCGGAGTTGTGTTTGACCATTGGCTCTTGATACGCGTCCGGTATTGGAAGCGGGTGAAGTTCAACCCAAAGTCAAGGTTCTTCTTGCCACCTGGGAAAGACAATGTCTTCCACGGGATGCGCATTTCGGCTTCCCAGCCAGCCGATGTCTTGGTCGCTTTGGCATCCCAGTCGCCATTCCACTCCGCTTTGCCGGCTCGGCCACCGCTAATCTTCGCGCTTCGCGTGGACAAAGCGTTGACAGAAAATCGACAGAGGTCACTTTGTTTCGCAGAGAGAAACGGGTCCAGCGTGACCTCAAGGTAATCCTCAGAGTCATTGTCGCCAAAGTCGCCCCCACCAGAATAACGGGAATCACGCAGAACTTCTCTGGCGATGATGCCTGTAGGAACCTTGTCATAGGCCTTGAAGGCTACATAGAGAAAGGTTTCATCGTAAGAAATATACGCTTCGGTCGGTTCAAGCGCTGGCTTACCTGTGACAAGGTCTGTAAAGCCGCTTGCACGTGTCGCATCCGGCCACTCGTTCTCACCGATGCGTCCATCGATAACAGGAAGAACCGCTGCGCGCGTCGCCTTGATGACCCGATTGGAATCGCCGGTGTCTGCATTACCAGCTGTTGTAAACAGTGCTAATACGGCAAAGAGCATGCAAGACGTTAATATTTTGAACGACATAACTGCCCGGTATACACCAATTCACGGTGTCAGGCACATAAAGCGGTTTAAGATTCTATACGCAGTATAAATGCGCTGTTGTATTCTAAAAACCATCAGCAGATCTGATCAGTTACGACGGTGTCAACGACAACTCCTGAGGGTACAGCTCAGTGCCACATCAAAACCTTCGTGATTGCGCAACGCGTGAAGGCATCAGCTATGCAAACCTTGTTGAGGTCGATCGCAACGAATCTATGACGGTTCCGGCCCTGCTGAATCCCTACCGAGAAGCTTTAGCACTGAGTCTCGTAACCCGGATGGCGCAGTCACAGAGCTAATCTTGGCACGAATTGTTTTCAGAAGTGTTTCTTCGAAATGGAATTTATCAAAGCAGCCCTTACATTGCTGCAAATGCTCTTGGACTAGCTCGGTCTCATCAGAGTTGAGCTCACGACTCAGATATTCATTGAGTCGCTGCACAGCCTGTTGACACTGATTGAACTCCACAGGCGCTTGTGAAGTTTCGTTCATTCCGTTCCGTCCTTCTACTCGGCACTAAGCCATAGATGTTTATCGCGGGTTGTCCTGCGTAAACGCCCAAAGTGATTTCTGTATCAGCTTCCGCCCTCTGGATAAGCGGGACCTGACCGTACCGATTGGAATCTCCAACATCTCACTTATGTCCTGATAAGAGAACTCATTCATATCAGACAATATGACCGCCTCCCGGTATTCATCCGGCAGTTTGTCGATTGCATCCTGAATCGCCTCGACTTCCACTTTTTGCATGATGGCAGTTTCCGGCGTGAGTCCCCCATCTGATGAATGCGCATCAGCCAATCGGTTATAGAGGAAAAAGTCCTCCATTTCGTCATAGGAAACACGCTCAGGTTCTCGAGTACGTTTGCGATAGTTGTTGATAAATAGGTTTGTCAGGATTCTAAACAACCATGCACGCGCATTGGTTCCACCTTCGAACTGATGAAAATACTGAAATGCGCGTAAATAGGTGTCCTGCACCAAGTCATCCGCATCCTGGGGGTTACGCGTCATCCCGAGGGCAGTGCGATAAAGCGCATCGATGTGTGGCAACATCTGCGTATCGAAGGCTGATTGATTACTGTGAGGGGTCGTCGGCATAGTTGTTAATCAGTGGTGTCCATCGAGTGCGCGGCGCGCAGGAGACGATGATGTGTCAGGAAAGTCAGCAATCATCAAAGAAAGCACATTCCTTACATTACCTATATTTTCAGCAAAGACGCGCATTACTTCAGAATGACTGACCGGTTCAACCCCTGCGACGACACCAGCATCGAAATCGGTCACAAGGCTAATATTGACATACGGCATTGCCAGCTCACGCGCCAACATCGCTTCCGGATAGCCTGTCATCCCAATTACATGCCAGCCATTGCTCGTAAACCACTGCGATTCAGCCTTTGTGCTAAAGCGTGGTCCGTTAATGACGACCAATGTCCCATTTTGATGAACGGTAATGCCGGCTTTCGTTGCCGCAGCAATCGCGTGTTCCCTAAGAAGTGGACAGTAGGGATCTGCAGGACTGATATGGATAACCTGATCACCATCGTAGAACGTGTCTGCACGTCCTGTCGTTCGGTCCACATATTGGTCACAAACAACCATGCTTCCTGGATGGATATCTGCTTGAAGGGAACCGACGGCAGATGGCGCAATAATGCCCGTAACTCCCAATGCCTGCATCGCCCAAAGGTTGGCCTGGTAGTTTATTTTATGCGGAGCGATGCTATGCGTACGGCCATGCCGGGGTAGAAACGCGACGGACTTACCGTTTAGCGTGCCGACCATAAACGCATCGGATGGTGGACCGTATGGTGTTTCAACGTGGACTTCATCGTGTGCATCAAGCAATGCATAAAGGCCCGAGCCACCAAAAATGCCAATATTTACCTGCGGATATCCTGAGCTCACGCAGACAGTCTACTCTGAATGTGACAGAGTGAGCACTTCTCTGTAAACGCGCTCCACTTTTCGGGCGGTAATCGATGCTGTAAAGTGCCGCAGCACTCGCTGACGCCCCTTGATACTCAGCTTTGCACGTAGCTCAGGGCGGTCAATCAACATACGCAGTGCATCTGCAAGAGCCTGAGCATTCCCCATCGGGACAAGCAAACCGGTCTCTCCATGAACGACCGTCTCCTTGACGCCGCCGCCATCCGTTGCCACAACAGGAATTCCAGCAGCCATCCCCTCGATGACAACCTGGCCAAACGGCTCCGGGCTCGTTGAAGCGTGTACCAAAATGGAAACCGTCGGGAGAAAGGCTTCGATGGGATCTACATGCCCAAGGAACTGAACTTTGCCCTGAAGTCCGAGGCGGTCAACTTGCGAATGTAGCTCAGAAACGTAGCTGTCCTCGCCAAACATCGCTGTACCAGCGATTAAGAACTGTGCCTCAATGCCAGCTTCGACAAGCTTTGCTGCCGCATCTAGAAAAATGTGCTGTCCTTTCCAGCCCGTGAGACGCCCAACAATGGCGATACGCAGCGGACCGGTCGTGAGCGTGTCAGGAGCGAGAGGCGGAATCCCGGATGCGATGCCATCGTAGACAACTTCACCATGCGGATCAACTCCACTCGGTACCACTGCACCCGGTTTTGCAACGGCGAGGTGGAGCTGGTCGAGTGTGCTTTGGGAGTTTGCGATAACAAATGCTGGTACGCG
>CAIYBQ010000444.1 GCA_903924445.1 uncultured Armatimonadota bacterium
AAGTCACCGCTCAGGTTGCTCTTTACAAATAGGTTTTTGTACATCGGCTCAATACACGGGCTGGTGCCCATGATATTGGCGATGGTTGCCGTTGGCGCAATCGCGAGGACATTTGAGTTGCGCATGCCCTGCTTGGCGATCTTCTTCCGTAGCGGCTCCCAGTCAAGCTTCCCACCGCGTGCGACATCGATTGTCTCACCACGCTCACGCTCAAGGATTTCAAGGGTGTCGGCTGGCATCAGGCCCCGGTCCCACTTGCTGCCCTTGTATGTGCTATACGTGCCACGCTCCTCGGCCAGGTCACTACTTGCCTCATAGGCGTAATAAGCAATTGCTTCCATCACTTCATCGTTGAACTCAACCGCTTCATCGGATGCGAACGCAATCCCACGCTTATACAACGCGTACTGAAGTCCCATCACACCCAGGCCGATCGGACGATGCCTTAGGTTGGAGCGCTTCGCTGCTTCTGTTGGGTAATAGTTGATGTCGATGACATTATCGAGCGCCCGAACAGCCACGCGAATCGTTTCACGAAGCTTTACGTGGTCGAGGGTGCCATCTGCGAGGAGGTGATTGTCAAGAATCACCGACCCGAGATTACAGACGGCCGTTTCCTCATCGGATGTGTTGAGCGTGATCTCGGTGCAGAGGTTGCTGCTGTGAATAACGCCAACGTGATCCTGTGGGCTGCGGAGGTTGCATGGGTCCTTGAATGTAATCCATGGGTGGCCGGTCTCGAAAATCATTTTCAGCATCGATTTCCAGAGGTCGAGCGCATCCATTTTCTTACCGAAGATTTCTCCCCGCGCCGCAGATGCTTCGTATTCTTCGTAGCGTGTTGCGAAGGCAGCACCATAGAGGTCGTGAAGGTCAGGAACATCGGATGAACGGAACAGCGTCCACGTGCCACGCGCTTCCATCCGCTGCATAAACAGGTCAGGAATCCAGTTGGCTGTGTTCATGTCATGCGTACGCCGACGGTCATCACCGGTGTTCTTGCGCAGTTCTAGGAAGTCAACAATATCGTTATGCCAAACCTCGAGGTAGGCGCATCCGGATCCGGCGCGCTTTCCACCTTGGTTGACGGCTACCAGCTGATCGTTGTGCATTTTGAGGAACGGAATAACACCCTGGCTCTCGCCATTGGTTCCTTGGATGTAGCCACCGGTTCCACGAACTGCGGTCCACGAACCTCCAAGGCCACCAGCCCACTTTGACAGAAAAGCATTTTCGGCGATTCCACGAATCATAATCGACTCGATGGAGTCATCCACTTTGTAGAGGTAGCACGAACTCAGCTGCGAGCGAAGGGTCCCAGAGTTGAACAAAGTCGGAGTGGATGAACAGAAGCGCCGACTCTTGTACATATTGTAGAGCTCGATGACATGCTCTTCACGCAAGGTTGGCTCCTCACGGAAGAGTCCCATGGCAACACGCATCCAAAACAGCTGAGGTGTCTCAATACGGCGCTTTCGGTTACCAGTCTTATCTGTGATGAGGTAGCGGTCGTAGAGTGTCTGCAATCCAAGATAATCGAAGTCGAGGTCAGCCGATGGATCAAGCGCCTTTGCCAAGCGGTCAAGGTCGTAGTTCAGGATGTCTTTTGCCAGACGGCCGATTTCAACCATCCGCTCGAGGGATGACCGTAGCGCCTTTGCATGTGCAGCCTGAAGCCCAGAAACGCCATCACGGACGATGTCCCAGCCAAGGCTCTCCTCGTAGATAAACGACAGGAGAATACGGCCGGCAAACTTGGCATAGTCGGCATCACGCTCCATCAATGCCTTTGCATTGAGGATGATGGTCTTCTCAAGGTCGCTACGCGAGATATCAGGGCGTACCGAACGGAGAAGCTCTGCTTCAATCTCGGTCGAACCCAGTGCCAGATCCAAGCCAATACGCGCAAATTCGATTCTCGCTCGGAGGTCTTCGCCATCCCAGAAAATAAGGGAGCCATCCGATTCCATCACGGAAAGCAGCGAAACCTGTGCATTGTCGCCGCTTGCTAGCATCGCCTGTTCCTGAGCACGCAGCAGCGCACGCTGTGCTCTGTAAACAATGTAGTGCTCGGCAACCTTCATGTAGCCGGAGAGGATCAGTTCTTCCTGTACAAGGTCCTGCACAGTTTCGATGGACACATAGGAGCGTCCCAGGGTGCGGACTCTTTGGGTTACCTTTTCTGCGATTTCGATGGCCAGTTCCGAATCGAGCTGAAGACTTAAGAATGCCTTGCGCACAGCGATTTCGATTTTGTCAGCATTCCAGGGAACCACTTGGCCATTTCGGCGGATCAAGCGGAGATCAGCAACCACTCCCCTACCAAACGGGAGGGTCGCACGCTGCATTACAAGGCTTTTAGCCACATCGAAGGAACCGCGCTCAATCAACACCGCTTCCGTCAAGACCGAAAGGTCGTATTCCGAGAGGCGAATCAGCTGGGTGTCATGTGCCACGGATGCAATCCGGTCAGCGACGCCGCGGGCGACACCCGAGACAAACTCACGATTAGCGGCCGTGTCGACATCAAGGCCACGGGCAACATAGACATTGGCAAGCGCATCTCCTACGAGCTGCGCGACACGCGCAAGGCTAGCGCCACCATCCGCACCTTCACTGATTACACGAACGTGCCCAGCATCGGTGATCTCCTGCACAACACTAAGGTGCGTCGCCCAGTTAATCTGAGGCCGTCCATTTGACTCGACGACTTTTTTGACTTCGAGGTCACGCAGTATCTCAGGAAGATTCGATCTTGTTGCCATAACTCACCACAACTCCAGAAAACCCGGGCCAAGTGCCCGACATATTCAAACTCTGCTGTCATCCAAAATCCGGAAAGGCCCGAACTTAAAGATCGTCGTCATCCACAGTACTGAGCGAACTCGACTTCTGATACTCCGTAACACGTCCCTCAAAGAAGTTCTGTTCTTTACGGATGTCCATTAGCTCTGCAAGCCACGGAAGTGGGTTCACAAGGCCGGGGTGCAGTGGGTCAAGGCCAACGCCTTCCAGGCGACGGTCAGCGATGTAGTCGATATACGTTTCAAACTCTTCCGATGAGAGCCCAAGAGCGGCCACTGGCAGGCAGTCTCGAATGAACTCTTTCTCAAGCGCAACAGCTTCCTTCATCAGGTCTGACAGCTCCTGCTTGAAGCCCACCGTCCACAGCTCGTGGTTCTCTTGAATCAAAGCAATAAAGAGGTTGCGGAAAACTTCGATGTGGTTTGATTCATCCCGCAAAGTGTAACGGAACATCATTCCAATACCCGGAAATTTACCCTGACGGTAAAGGGACAGCATCATCCCGAAGAGACCGTAAAACTGCGTCCCTTCCATGCACTGCCCAAAGACGAAAATGTTCTTTGCGAGCAACCTTTGGTTATCCGGGTTTGTCAGGTCAATATCACGGCGGAGCGACCTAGAAATGCGGCTGACGAACTCGTTCTTCTTCTTGATGGTCGGGATGTCCTCGAACATCGCCTCACACTCATGTGGATTCAGGCCAAGGGACGAAATCATGTAGAGGAGGCTATCCGCATGAATATTTTCTTCATGTGCATGGCGCCCAAGGACCAGCTTGATCTCACTTGCCGTGACCAGCTCGCGGACCACGTGCTGGATGTTATCCCCGACGATTCCTTCGGCAGCACTGAAGTAGCCAACGGCCATCCGGAGAATCCAACGATCAATCTCGGTGAGCGCAGATTCTGAGCGCCATTGCTCAATGTCGCGCTGCATTGGGATATCTTCTGGCTCCCAGTGATTTGCCTTCATCTTGCGGTAGATTTCATACGCCCACTGGTACTTGAGCGGCAAAAGGTTGAACGTCATCGTTGCCCGACCGTTAATCACACGTTTCGCCTGAAGAGCCTCTATCGCTTTGGCCTCATCCAGCTCAAATACCTTTGTTCCGAGCTCAACCCTAGTGGTCTTGCTTTTTGTCGGGATCGTCGTCATCTACAGCACTTCCTATCAACAACTACCAAATGCCGCATCAATATGAGAATCAACATCTAGTTAGCCCTTCGGTTATCAGCCCCTAGATATTGTGTTATCACTGCGCGCGTTCGGGATTATAGGCGTACGACGTGTGTCAAGTCAAGCCATACCAGCGTATTTAACACACCCAAAATTTCCCCAAAAAACGGGGGAACTTAATGCATGCCTAATTGGCGGGAAAAGATGCCGAAACGGACCACCACCCAACATTAAGAACATGATTTGTCAATGTGAAATACACGCATTTCTACGTAATGTGATTCATTTTTAATGGTCTCAAAGTACCTGTTACAGCCGAGTGCGACTAGGTGCAGTGTGCATTGTTAGACACACTGAAAGGCACGTAAATTCGGCACACTGACATGTAAACCACCGCCGAGCCCAATCACTAGGCACCCGGGTCGAGTGGCATTGTTTCCGCCCAGTTCAGCCCCGTCTTGACATCAACATCCAGATTGACTGACAGCTTTGCAGCACCTTCCATACAGCTTCGTACATGCCCAGCGAGGTCCTGCGCCGCCGCGGCATCCACTTCGAAGAGAAGCTCATCGTGGACCTGCAGCAGCAATGTTGCAGGCAAATGTGAATCATTCAGCATGATGGCCGTATCGATCATCGCCCGCTTCATGATGTCAGCGCTTGAGCCTTGGATGGGCATGTTTGCCGCGGCACGCTCCGCCGCCTGGCGGAACTGGAAGACGCGACTGTTGATGTCGGGAATCCAGCGGCGCCGGCCATCCAGGGTCTGCACGTACCCATGTTCACGCGCAAAGGCAATGGTTGTATCGAGCCAGGTTCGGACGGCTGGGAAGCGCTCAAAGTAGCCGGCCTTCAGTGCCTTTGCTTCCCCGCTTGTCATTTTTAGCTGGCGTCCGAGAGCAAAATCGGAGATGCCATACAGAACCGCGTAGTTGACGGTCTTCGCCGCACGGCGCATATCCTTGGTGACATCTGCTGGCTCTACACCGTAGACCTTGCTGGCCGTGTAGACATGGATATCCTCACCGGACCAGAAGGCCGCCCGCAGCTCTTCATCCTCAGCGACATGTGCAAAAATGCGGAGCTCAATCTGGGAGTAGTCAGCGCTAAGCAACACTTTGCCTGCGGGGGCGACGAAGGCCTTGCGTAGTGCCCGTCCAACCTCTGTCCGTATGGGAATGTTCTGCAAATTAGGGTTACTTGAGCTAAGCCGCCCCGTCGCAGCCACTGTCTGGTGAAGCGTTGTGTGGATACGGCCATCCGCGCGGACCTGCTCCGGCAAGGAATCCGCATACGTGCTCTTGAGCTTGGTCAGCTCACGGTACGACAGGATACTCGCGACGATTGGATAGTTTGGTGCCAGCTCTTCAAGGACATCCGCGTCGGTTGAAAACCCAGTCTTCGTCTTCTTACCACTGGGAACACCCATTTTTTCAAACAGGATGTGCTGAAGCTGCTTTGGACTCGCGATGCTGAATTTCTCACCGGCAAGCGCATGGATTTCGCCCTCGAGCTCGCTGATACGAATCCCCATGACCGCGGCCTGACGCTTCATTTCCTCTTTATCAAGGCAAATGCCCATGCACTCCATTTCAGCGAGGATGGGCGCAAGCGGCAGCTCCAT
>CAIYBQ010000445.1 GCA_903924445.1 uncultured Armatimonadota bacterium
AGGGCGATGCCAATCGTAAGGGCCGTGATGTACATATTGCATCCTATCTGACGGTTGAATCGTGCCGCACTACCGGGTCTGGGATACAATCCCGCCAATTATTCTGGAGGACGTCTATGTCTTTATCCGCAATCATCTCGCGCAGAGCGGCTGCTGTAACACTCGCCACTGCACTGAGTCTCGCAGCCTTTTCGATTTCTACACCGGTAAGCGCTCAGGAAGCGATCAACCCGGATGTTGTCGCTAAGATCCGCAAGGAAGGCCTAACCCGCTCCCAGCTTCCGCAGACACTTGAGTACCTTACGGAAGTCATCGGACCACGCCTCACAGGTTCTCCCGGGCTGCTGCGTGCGAATGAGTGGACCCGCAAGACGATGGCAGATTGGGGTTTGGTCAACGCAGCCCTTGAGCCATGGGGACCTTTCGGTCGTGGCTGGACACAGGAGCGCTTCTCGCTCCAAGTCACCGCGCCGACCGCATTCCCTGTCATCGGAATCGCCAAGGCCTGGTCAACCAGCTTTACAGGTACGGTGGATGTCGTCGTTATCGAGGCTGGCTCCGAGGATGACCTCAAGCAATACGAAGGCAAGCTTCAAGGCAAAGCTGTCCTGATCAGCCCAATCCGCGAAGTTCCGGCGCACTTTGCGCCAGAGGGTGTCCGTTGGACGGATGAGCAGCTGGCCCAAATGGTCAACAATTCCGGGACTGGCCGTCGTGCTGGTATCACGGGAACGCCTGGCGTAACGGCGGGCTCTCCGGTTGCCACCAATGACATGACGGCAGAGCAGCGTGACCGGATGCAGCAAATGCAACGTCAGCGCACCATGAGTGCCCGTATCCTGTCCTTCTGCAAGGAGCAGGGTGCTGCGGTGGTTCTTGATGCAGCCCGCGGTGATGGAGGTACTTTGTTTGTTCAGCAGGCAACCGTACCAACGAAGCCAAACAATGCACCAGCGCCGAAGCGTGACCCGAATGCGCCATTTAACCCAACCGTAACCCGCCGTGTTCAGCCATGGAAGAAGGAAGCTGAGAAGCTGATGATTCCTCAGATCGCGGTTGCCGTGGAGCATTACAACCGCATCGCCCGGATGGTCAAGGCTGGAGAGCCTGTGAAGCTGGCCGTTGAAAGCAAGGTCCGCTTCAACGGGGATGATAACAGCCAGGTCTATAACACAATCGCCGAGATTGAAGGTTCCGACCTCAAGGATGAAGTCGTTCTTTGTGGTGGCCATATCGATTCGTGGCATGGTGGCACAGGCGCAACGGATGATGGTGCTGGCGTTGCAGTGATGATGGAAGCCCTACGCATCCTGAAGGCCACCGGACTCAAGCCACGCCGTACGATTCGTGTGGCACTCTGGAGTGGTGAGGAACAGGGAATCTTTGGTTCCGGTGCGTATGTAAAGCAGCACTACGGAACAAAGACTGAGCCTAAGCCTGAGCATGCAAAGGTCGCTGGCTACTACAACATCGACAATGGAACCGGCAAGCTGCGTGGAATTTACGCGCAAGGGAATGAAGCAGTCATCCCAATCTTTACGGAGTGGTTCAAGCCATTCGCGGACCTTGGTGCGACGACGGTAACCAAAAGGAACACCGGCGGCACCGACCACTTGCCATTTGATAGTGCAGGGCTCCCAGGCTTCCAGTTCATCCAGGATGAAATCGAATACGACACCCGGACGCACCATAGCAACATGGATGTGTTTGATCGCATTCAGCTCCAGGATATGAAGCAGGCGGCGACGATTATGGCTGCGTTCTTGTACCAGACCGCAGTTCGAAACGAGAAGCTCCCGCGCAAGCCATAGTCTAGGTTTACTCGTCACTGAGTAGGTTTCTTCATCCCCGGGGGCGTTGGTTTCTGGGGATGTTTTGTTTTTTCTTCTTGATGAACGGACACACGCAGGTGGGTTGGTTGCCGGCAGAAGAGAGAAGCTCCCGCGCAAGCCATATTCCACGCTTGGTTTGTTCGGTAGGTTTACACATCCCCCGGAGGCGGTTGTCTCTGGGGATGTTTGTCTTTTCTTATTGATGAATGGAAATACGCAAGTGGGTGGGTTGCCGGCAGAAGAGAGAAGCTGCCGCGCAAGCCGTAGTCCAAACTTGCTTTGTTCGGTTGGTTTTAATACATCCCCGGGGGCGTTGGTTTCTGGGGATGGTTTGTTTTTTCTTGATGGATGCTACTTACGATGCTAATGCAGACGTGACTTACCTAGAAAACCTCACACTTACCCAACATGGCCTCTGGTGGACCTTGATATACTTTTTTTATGAGAATTATGGCTGGCCTTCAGGTACTTACACTGGCGTCGACGACATTGTTTGGCTGTGCAGGGGCAACACCCAACCTGTCACCGCCACAAATGCAAAATCCGGGTCTTGGGAACGCGCCACGCTCTCAGTCACAGCCGGTTGCTGATGCATCCCAAGCCGTAAAGCCGGAAGACCTCCCGCCATCCGAGGAAATCTCTGCAAAGCCCGGGACCTTCTTCACTCAGCCCTACGTTCAGTTTTTGCCATTTGAAGTCGACCCAAAGTCTGGCAGTGGCATCCTCATCAACTATCAGCTGACTGGGATGAACCCAAAGTCGACACTATCCATTGAATGGCGGCCGGCTGGGAGTGGTGATTGGAAACCAGCCAAAGGACCGAAGTCAACCAAGGTCTGGGGACCAGCGGGCGTGGATGCACACACCATCATCCAGCAACAGCTAACCGGACTCCCAGCCGGTACATGGGTTGATTATCGCTTTGTCAGCGGCAAAGAGACCGTATTCCAATCCCGCTGTAAAACGCGACCTGCGGCTGGGCAGAGCCAAAAGGTAATCATCTTTGGCGACTGTGGCTCTGGGACACCTGAATCCCGCCTCATCGCGATGGAAGCCAGCAAAGTCAAAGCGGATTATCTTGTCCTCACCGGTGACATCGTGTACTCAAAGGGCCGCGCAAGCGAGTATCAGTCCAACTTCTGGCCAGTCTTCAACGCTAATGCTCCAGATCCTAAAGTAGGCGGACCGCTACTCCGTTCAACGGTAACCGTGCCAGCGCCAGGCAATCACGATATCCGGTCGACGACGCTCGACAAGTTCCAGGATGGCTTTGCATATTTCCTGTACTGGGGCTTGCCAACCAATGGCTATAACTTCCCTGAAGGTTCAAAGAGTGCGACACTCCTCGGCGGAGATCCAACCCAGGAGGCAACCTACAAAGCTGCTGCTGGAAAGTCTTTTGCAAATTCCGCAAACTACTCGATTACGGTAGGAGATGTCCACTGGACCATTTTGGATGCCAACCCAAACGTAGAATGGACGGATGCAAAGTTGCTGGCGTGGCTCGAAGCAGACCTTGCCGCTGCAGCAAAGTCTCCGTGGAGGTTTGTAGCCTTCCATCATCCACCGTTCAACTCAAGTGTTGAACACTTCACGAATCAGTGGATGCGCCTGCTGTCCGAGACATTTCATAAGCACAAAGTGCAAATGATCTGGAATGGCCACGTTCACAACTACCAACGAACGCACCCGCTCGTATTTCATCCAACCACTGCGGTAGCAAAAGATGGCACGGTAGCAGGCACATTTGACTTGGATCAAAAATATGACCCCGTAAAGGGCGGCAAGCCATCAGGTGAGATTTATGTCATCACTGGAGCTGGTGGAGCGGGACTCTATAAGAAGGTCTCGACGACAGAACCAAAGCTCCAGCCATTTACCAGCAAGCTCGTAAACGATATCCACTCGTTTACCGTGGCTGACATCACACGCGAAAAACTGGTTGTGCGGCAAATTGATGCCAATGGCAAAGAGCTTGATTCATTCATCGTGCAACGGGAGGAAAAGAAGTAGATGATTTCACGACGTACAGTTTTACAGGGTTTGGCAGCGATGCCATTTGCGGGTGTAGCGGGAGCCGGGTTTGCTGCTCAGACACCAACAGGGCCATTCACATTGCCAGCATTGGCATATCCATTTGCCGCACTTGAGCCACACATCGATGCAGAAACGATGCAGATTCACCACGATCGACATCACCAAGCATATGTCACCAACCTGAACGCAGCCCTCGCAAAGGTTCCTGCGCTGTCCAAGGTACAGAGTGCCGAAGGCCTGTGTAAGCAGCTCGACCGCCTTCCTGAAGAGATCCGGACCGCCGTTCGAAACAATGCCGGTGGCCATGTGAACCACTCGATGTTCTGGTCACAGATGAAGCCTGGCACTGCAGGTGCTCCAACTGGCCCAATCGCGGATGCCATCAACGGAACCTTTGGCTCATACGAAAAGTTTCAGGCTGCATTCGAAGATGCTGGCCTCAAGCGCTTCGGTTCCGGGTGGGTTTGGCTCGCGCGCACTAAGGCTGGAAAGCTCGAGATCGTCAGCACCCCAAATCAGGATAACCCGTACATGGACGGTGGCGTGCCAATCCTCGGCAACGATGTCTGGGAGCATGCCTACTACCTGAAGTACCGGAACAAGCGCGCCGATTACCTCAAGGCTTGGTGGAATGTTGTGAACTGGGATGCAGTCAATGCTCAATTGAAGGCTGCAAAGTAAGCATCACGAAATCACTTCGACTAGCTTGGCTCCCGGAACCGTTTCGGGGGCCATTTTTGTCTGTCTCCACCATTTGTGATGTGAAAGAGGAATGACTTCGAATGTCCCTTGATGCAACGCTAACATCGCTCGCCAGTTTGCCAAAGTCGGACAGAATGCCGGTGCTGTTTATGGGACATGGCAGTCCGATGAATGCAATCGAAACGAATGTGTGGACGGATGAGTGGAGACAGCTCGGAAGCGAGTTACCTGTACCGACGGCAGTCCTCTGCATTTCCGCGCACTGGCTGACCCGTGGGACAGCTGTGACATCAATGTTGCATCCAAGGACGATCCATGACTTCCAAGGCTTCCCCCGTGAGCTGTTCAGTATTGAGTACCCGGCACCCGGTGCACCCGACATCGCGGATGCCACCCGTTCACTGATTTCCACTACTTCTGTCCATGCCGACCACGATTGGGGCCTCGATCACGGAGCATGGTCTGTTCTAAGGCACATGTTCCCGGATGCCAGCATCCCGGTAGTACAGGCGTCTATCGATTATCACCAGCCCGGCAGCTACCATGTAGCAATCGGGCACCAGCTTCGCACCCTACGAGATCACGGGGTCCTCATTCTCGGGAGTGGAAACCTCGTGCATAACCTCGGGATGATTGCTTGGGACCACATTGCAGATCCGGGATATGCGTATCCTTGGGCAGAGGAAGCCAATTCGATGTTTAAGGCACAGCTGGTTTCACGCGATATCGACCGACTTACGAATGTTGCAGACTTCAATGCTGCACAAAAGCTCGCCGTGCCGACGCCTGACCACTACTGGCCGATGCTGTATGCGCTTGGTGCAACCAAGGCCGATGAAGAACCACAGTTCTTTACAGACAGTGCGGTTGGCGGTTCGCTTACGATGACATCCGTTCGCTGGGGGTAAGCCCGTCACAGCCCCCGGTTGTACATCTCCTGTGAAAAGTGCTCCCAGAGCTCCTCAGGGAGCGGCTCGCTGGAGAACACTTCTGGCATATCACCATCGGTGTCTTCGTCAAAGATAAACTCCCGGAACCAGGACCGTAGCTCACAGGCAAATGCACTCTCACCGGATGTCAGCTCATCAAACGAACCCATCCAAAGAATCTGCTCCCAGCCTTTGAGCAG
>CAIYBQ010000446.1 GCA_903924445.1 uncultured Armatimonadota bacterium
CAAGCCCCGGATGTTGCGATAAAGACTACGAAACCGACAACAACGAGGGAGACCGGCAAGAAATGAAGTTGAAACTAAGCCGGCCAGTGATTTATATTGCCGTTGCGGCAGCGATTGGCGCTGGTGTGTACTTGTATACGGAACCTGCTGCTGTTGTAAAAAAGCCTACCGTGAAAAAGTCGGTGCTACGGCAAACCGAGGGTATTGCTGGGATTTTGCCGGAGGATTACGAGCTAAAGTTCGCAGCAGTTGCCCCATCTGGACGGGATTTGTTTCGCCCCCTAGTTGCTCGAACGACAACAACGCGGGGTGCTGGGGATGACAGTGGATTTGGTAGCGGTGGATGGCGTTTGACGGGTATCTCCATTGTAAATGGCCAGCGTCAGGCGACGGTCGAGAGCACGAATGGTGATCTTGCATCTCTTAGATTAGGTCAGACATTCGATGGCTACATCGTTCGGGCGATTAGTGACTTGGATGTAACAATTGAGGGCACCGATGGCAAGCGTGAAAAGTTAAGGTTTGTGGACCCGACAGTTGTGGAGCCTGAACCAGTACGAACAAATACCGCGCCTCAGCCGTCTGTAACACCAAGTACTCCGGCAGATATGCAGTCATCTGCCCCAGCAACCGATTTAGGAAATGCGAATAACAACCAGCGACGACGAAATCGCAACCAAGGAAATCAATGAATATGAAGCACATTAGCCGTTTAGCATCGCTTGTTGCGTTAGGTGTTTTCGTTCCGGCCATCGCCAATGCGCAGGTTGACTATTTCGCTGACATGGGTGCAACAAAGCAGCCTTGGGAGAACTTCAAGCTGAATGCAAAGACCACGGTCAAGCTTGATTTTCGGAATGCCAGTGTGGATGCGGTCCTCAAAGTCTTCTCGGATGCCAGTGGTGTGGCAATTCTAAAGGATCCTGCTCTCGTTGGGGGGCTTTCGATTCAGAGCCCTAAGCCACAGAATCTAAAAGATGCTTTCGCGATGCTGAATTCAGCATTGGGCTTGCGGAATTTTGAGATCAAAAAGGATGGCAATTTCCTTGTCGTCAAAGCGAAACCGCAGGCTAACCGCGGTGGTAACACCCGTGGCGGCTTTGGTGGTTTTTCAGGATTTGGCGGCGCTCCCGGTGGTGATACCGGTGCAGCGGCGACCGGGATGGGTGGCTTTGATCTCTCCCGTTTGGGTGGATCGACGTCTCAAATCAAGACGTACCAGCTGAAGTTTTCGAATGCAACGCAGGTTGCTCGTATTGTAAATGAAGTCTTCCAAAACTCGGGTCAGGACCCGCTTGGCGGCATTATGTCGATGCTTGGTGGAATGGGTGGAAACCCTTCGCCAGGAACGTCAATCACCATCCCCGGTGGAGCGGCTGTGGTCGCTCCTGGACGTGGACCAAGTGCAGAACCAGATCCTGTAATCGCAGCTCCTGAACCTCAACGCGGTGGATTCGGCGGTACTGGAGGTGGATTCAATCCGTTCCAGTTTGGACGTGGTGGTGGTGGCACCACTGGTTTCGGCGGAATGGGCGGATTTGGAGGTTTCGGACGTGGTGGTGGTAACACCGTTGTCCGTGCATCCGCGGATGACTACTCCAACTCAGTGATCATCAACGCCCCTGCTAAAGAGCAGGAGCAAGTCTCGAAGTTGATCGATGAGATCGATCGCCAGACAGATCAGCCACAAGCGAGCCGTGTCTTCCGACTTGAGTTTGCAACAGCGACTGACCTTGTTTCGGTTCTCCAGAATGTTCTGCAAAGCAATGCTGTACGTGGTCGTGGTGGACAGACGACCGGTGCCACAGGTGGCGGTGGATTCGGCGGCTTTGGCGGTGGCTTTGGTGGGTTTGGTGGCGGAAACAACGCACGCCAGCAAGGCGGAAGTGTTGTTGCTGAAACGAGAACGAACTCAGTTGTTGTTACAACGACCACGGAAAACCTGATGATCGTCGAGCGGGTTATCAAGGAACTTGACAAAGAGATCACTGTCTCGAACAGTACGTTTGTAGTCTCACTGGACAATGCGCGCGCAGATGCGATTGCTAACCTCATCAATCAGAGCTTTGGTGGTAGAACCCAGGGCGGCACGACGAATGCTCGTTCCACCGGTGCGCAAGGCAGAACCGGCGCAGCCGGAGCTGCTGGTGCAGGCGGCGCAGGTGGCGGTGGACGTTCAGGACCAAGTGCAGATGCAATGGCCCTCTCAATGGCGGACCCGGATGCCGATGCAGGTGAGCTTGCTACCAGCGTTTCTGTTCAGCAAGGCGGCCTGTTTGGTCTATTCGGCGGCGGCGGTGGTCAGAACTTTGGACAAGGTGGCAACCGTAATGGAGCATCGACATCAGGGGTTCAAACAACCGTTGATGAAAATGGTCGTGTTGTAGCTACCCGTAACCTTCAAGGGCAGGTCACGGCGATCCCCGATGTCAACACGAACAGTGTGATTATCGTGACATCCCCTGCGAACAAGGCGTTGCTTCAGAGCATCGTCGATCAGCTCGACAAAATCCCGCAGCAGGTCATGATTGAAACGTTGATCGTTGAGGCAAGCCTTGATGCGACAGCAAAGCTTGGAGTTGAGTGGAACTTCAACCAGAAGTCAGTGCTTGGAGATGTAACAACAAAGGGAACTGGGTCTTCATCGTTTGGTGATGCAGCCCGTACGACACAACCTCAAGGGATGCGCTACACACTTACAGGAACGCAATATGGTGCATTCCTGCAGGCTGTACAAACTGATGCAAACTTTGAAGTTCTGAGTAAGCCCCGGATTTTCACATCCAATAACTCAACCGCAGAAATCAACATCAGCCAATCGCTTCCATACGTGTTGTCGCAGCAAACCAATATCAATGGAAACCTGACGTTTAACTACGCCTTCCTTGATGTCGGAATCATTCTCACCGTAACACCGCGTATTACCCAGAATGGTTATGTCACGATGGATGTTACACAAACAGCCAACGACTTTGTGCGCTACACAGAGTTCAATGCTCCCGTTGTAAACCAACGTGAAGCTCAAACGACTGTTTCTGTGAAGGATGGCGAGACGGTTGTGATTGGTGGAATCATCAAGAACAGCATTTCGACAACTACGAACAAGCTGCCTATTCTTGGTGACATCCCAATCCTTGGCAATCTGTTCAAGTCCAATGTTCAGACGAAGAGTAAGACAGAGCTTCTGGTCTTCCTGACTCCGCGGATTATCAGGGACAACGTTGAAGCTGCAAAGCTGCGTGATGACACAGTCAAGCAGATGGCTCCTCAATCACAAGGACGTATCAAGAAGGAAATCGAGTCGAACAAGCCTGTCAAGGGCGTGACCGTTACACCAGAAAAACCGTAACGGGAGACTTCCTAAATAAGCAAAGCGCTCATGTCAGTCGACATGGGCGCTTTTTTTCATAGTTATGGTTGAGAGAATCCAGAACTGATTCTAAGACCTGCGAGAGAGGAATCGCACGGCTCGTATGTTTTTGCAAACCCCAACGAATTCGACCACCAGAACACGATTAACCGCGACCAAAGACCTCGCGCCGCGCTTCTCGTTCCACATCACGTTCCTTAATCGATTCCCGCTTATCGTAAAGCTTCTTACCCCGCGCTATCGCAAGCTCAAGCTTGGCAAAGCCACGTTCAAAAACGATGGTCAGAGGCACTAACGCTAGACCCTTTAGCTGCGTAAGTCCTTGGAGACGGTCAATTTGCGCACGCTTCAACAATAATTTTCGACTGCGAATCGGAGGGACATTAGAGCGGTTACCCTCGAGATGAGGCGAAATGTGCATCTTGTGCAACCAGATCTCACCATTCTCAACTTTGGCATAAGCAGCTACCATGGTGGCCTTACCAGCCCTAAGGGATTTGACCTCAGTTCCGACTAAGACGATACCTGCCGTAAGCACATCATCGATGTGATATTCGTGTCGCGCCCGTCGGTTCTGTGCCACAACGTAGCGGCCACCATCTTTTCCAACCGCCTTGTTATCTGACATTCTTCAAACCCTCAAACTACAACGACCCGAGATACCTATATATTACATCGCGTGAAACCACGCCGTGTGACAACAGACATCTCCTACCTGTTGGTATTGCCGTGTATTATGCGTGCATGCAAGATGACAGCGGTACAAAGGTCTTACAAAACGAGAGCGAGGAAAGCGTACTCGCCGACCTTGGTTATGAACAACAGCTTGATCGTAGACTCTCCCAATTTTCCAACTTTGCTGTTTCATTCAGCATCATCAGTATTCTCACCGGCGGTGTGAACTCTGTTGCCCAAGTCACGAGTGGCGTCGGAGGGGCTGGAATCGGAATCGGATGGCCGCTCGGTTGTCTTCTGTCCGGAGTGTTTGCCGTTGGTATGGCGCAGATATCATCCTCTTTCCCGACCGCCGGAGGGCTCTACCACTGGGCAACCATCCTGGGTAATCGCTTCATCGGATGGATCACGGCCTGGCTGAATATTTTTGGACTGATCACCGTTCTTGCATCGATCAATGCCGGTGCTTGGAACTTCTTTGTCGGTGCGTTTGGTAAAGATCTTCCGCTTCCCCAGTCACCGTTTGTCTCTATCGCTGCCGTCACACTCATCACTACGCTCCAAGCGGCAATCAATGCACGGGGCATACGGATTACAAGTAAACTAACAGACCTCAGTGGCTATCTTTTGTTGGTGACAACGGTGGTGGCAAGCATCTTTCTTCTGGCGAAATCCGGCCCGCTTCCCTTTCATCGGCTTGTGGAATTCACGAATAGTACGGGTGCGGCAGGCGCGGATGTCTGGCCAAAAGTCAGTACATCGTGGGCATTCCTATTGGGACTCCTACTCCCCATCTATACAATCACTGGCTACGATGGGTCAGCTCATACGAGTGAAGAAACGCGGAATGCATCCACTACGGTGCCGAAAGCGATCATCAGCAGCGTCTTCTGGGCATTTCTTGCTGGCTGGCTTTTGCTTGTATCCATTGTTCTAGCAATTCCAGATATGAAAGAAGCTGCAACGCAAGGTTGGAATGTGTTCTTTTGGGTTCTTGAAAAACGGTTACCGGATGCTATTCGGTACCCTATTCTGGGTTCTGTCCTCGTTTGCCAGCTGCTTTGTGGACTTGCAACAGTAACAAGTGCAAGCCGAATGACGTTCGCCTTTGCCCGTGATGGTGGACTCCCGTTCAGCAAATCACTTGCAACCGTTGGTGCGACAAGTAAGGCCCCCGATGTAGCTATCTGGGCCACCGCCGCGGTCACATCGGTGTTTATGGCTGTGGCGACATTGACGAACATCAAGGGCGTATCCGTCTACGCCGTCGTGGTTTCATGCGCGGTGATCTTCCTGTTCCTGACCTATGCGATTCCACTTGTGCTGGGTGGCTTTGCGTTGGGCGGCAAAAAGTGGCCTCAACCAGGAAAATGGAACATCGGTGTAATCCCATTCAAGATACTTTCAGGCGTTGTAGCAATCGCACTACTGTTGATTACCTACATCGGTATTCAACCGCCAAATCAATGGGCTCTGACTGTCCTGATCGCAACCCTTGGCCTGTTGACGACGCTTTGGTTTACAATCCAAAGAAACACCTACAAAGGTCCTCCGAACTTCCACGCATAGACAACATTTTGCGCGGCTCATCCTGGATGGTCGTGAAGATCACATAGCCTTCACGACCATTCGTATTGAGCACTGACATGGGCAACCTCCCACCTAACGAAAGGGAAAGACATTGG
>CAIYBQ010000447.1 GCA_903924445.1 uncultured Armatimonadota bacterium
AATGAAAAAATCAGCCTTCACGCTCATCGAGCTCCTCGTCGTTATCGCGATCATCGCGATTCTTGCCGCCATCCTCTTCCCCGTCTTTGCCCAGGCCCGTGAGAAGGCCCGCGGCATCTCCTGTGTGTCGAATGTCAAGCAGATCACGGTTGGCCACCTGATGTATGCGCAGGACTACGATGAAGGCCTGATCGGTTACTACGCCGCGCAGGACCGCAAGGTTTTGCTTTACCCTTACATTAAGCAAGGTAAAAACAACGCGGATCGCTCGAGCATCGATATCTGGCGCTGCCCATCCAATGCGCAGCCAACGCTTGGTGCATCCTATGGCTTCAATGTCAACACCAACTGGGCATTTCTGAGCGAGTTTGGCACGGTTTCCGAGACGGTTTTGATGTCGGATAGCGGTCTGAACGACAAGAAGGCTCCGGTTGCGGCGACCCACTTGTGGCCACCATCCCGTTTGGGCTCCGGCGGTGGCGAGAGCCGTCCGGTGGCGCGTCATACCGAGTTTGTTTCGGTCGGCTTCCTGGATGGCCATGCAAAAGCCATGAAAATGACGCCTCCGTTCTACCCAGGTGTAGTCGGTGTCTGGACGGGTAATGCGATTACCGATCCTAACAACCCAAGTTACGTCGATCAGCTCTGGGACAAGCTTTAATGTTTTCAAGCTTGCGACCAACACAAACACGGCCAGCTGCCGGAGGGAAACCTCCGGTGGCTGCGTGGCGGTTTGAGGCACGTCCACGTCAGCCATTTAGCTTGACGACGGAGTCGCATGACCCAAGTATTGTCTTGCGTGCTGCGCGCGCGCTCACAGTGGTTGGAATTGTCGAGCCGCCGGTAGATCGGAATGCTCCGATTTCATCAGCAGACGCGAATGGCCATGGGCATGGTGCAACAAACGGCATTTTGATGTCATGGACCAGCCAGGATGGCGGGGATTCCTTTGATGAGGGTGTTGTGATCAGCGATGCCAAGTTTGCGGTTTCCGGGCATGGCGAGACGGCTCCATTTCTCACATTGGGTCGTAAGGGTCTCGGTGTGGTGTTTGAGCAGAAGCGTCCGGATGGCAAGGGGAATGACCTGATGGCCTCTTGGTCGAGTATGGCATCGATGTGGACCAAGCCAGTTTGTATTGCTCCAAAGGCTGTTGCCAGTGGGAACAGCTATGCCAGTGTGGCAGCGGGTGCGGATGGACTCGTCGCGGCGGCGTGGCTTGATAGCCGCGATAAGAGCGGTGGGGGGCCGCACGTCTTTGTGGCGATTTCGGAGGACGGCGGGAAGACCTGGGGGGATGCGTTTAGCGTAGCGGCGGGGGCGTGCCCTTGTTGCCGCCCGGGGATTGCGATCAGCGACAAGCGTGCGATTTCTGTTTCGTGGCGCAATGTCGAAACGGGCGATATCCGGGATATCTTTACGGTCTCCAGCACGGATGGCGGTAAGTCCTTCAGCAAGCCTAAGCTGTTGGTCCGGGATGGCTGGCGCGTAAACGGCTGCCCGCACACAGGTTGTGCGCTTGCGTATCAACGCGATATTCTCCACGCCGCGTGGTACTCAGCGGGGACCGGGCGGGGCACAAGTGGCATCCGTCACGCGACGAGCGCAACGCACGGAAACATATGGGACAAGCCGGTGATTATCAGTGGGGGGACGCTTGATCCCAACCACCCGATGATTTCGAGCACAGAAGGCACTGTATTGGTGGCTTTCCAGGCACGGCCAACCCGCGGTGATGGCTGGGAGGCGTATGCCGCGCATGTCGTGGATGTCACATCCCCGGCGACCCGGGCACGTGGCTTTTCCGAGTGTCCTGCCGGCGGCAAGGGGGTGAGCTACCCGCGTGTCCTCCAGGATGGGATTGGCCGCGCTTGGGTTGTCTCGACAGCTGGTCACAAGGTGACCATTTCCCGGGCGCGTCGGGCGTAAGTCGAACAGATGAACATGAGAAGCACCATCACGGCCATTCACAAG
>CAIYBQ010000448.1 GCA_903924445.1 uncultured Armatimonadota bacterium
ATGTCCAGGCATCGTGAGCGGCAGGGTTGCGATGCGTGTTGTTGCCGCAGGCTCTCTGGATGTCCGCTTAAGCATTGCCCCCGGGGTATCTGGGAAGCATGCGTTTACGACGGAGCGTGCATCATCACGGTCGATGTCACCTGCGAGCGCGACCGATATACGCCCTGGTACGACGATGGCTTTCTGCAGCTGCGCGAGAGCCGTGACGTCTGGGGCTGCGAGTCTCGATGGTTCCCCGGTGGATGCCGCGAACGCCGGCCCTGCGGATGCGGTGAGCAGACGGTCGAGGATGTTCCTCTGGCTGTCCTCGCGGAGCAAGTCAACTTCGGTCAGGAAGGGGATTTTCTCCGCTGCAAGCTCGGCTGGAAGGAGCGCCGGACGCAACATCCGCTCCGTGATGAGGACAAACGCATCCCGCCAGGCTGACTTGGGAGCGGTGAATGTTATACAGATCGCATCCCGGCTTGTCGTTGCGTTGACAGCCGCGCCAATCTCTTCGAGCAGACGGTCAATCTCGCCATTTTCACGACCGGTAGTGGTTAGAAACCAGGCATGTTCGAGGATATGGGCATCGGCGCGTTGACCAACCGGCTGGTCGGATGTGCCCCAGCGAACCGCGATGGTACCGCTGACGGATACCTCTCCGGCGATGGGCGCAAGCGTTATCGACAGGCCGTTTGGTTCGGTATGTTGCTGGATGTCGGCTCCGATGCCGGGCTGTGAGTGCGCCGCGGATACGGGGTTCGATAGACTGCTGGTGGAGAGCAGCGCGCCCCCCATCAGTCCCAGGAGAATCTGTCGCCGGGAGAGGGTGGATGCGGTGCTGATGATGCTCATGTTATTCAACATTCTGGCACTACGTTACCGCAAAAACTCGGATTGGTACCTCTATGGTCTAGCGGTCGTCTTGTCGGTTGTCGGGCTCATCAGTGTTGCAAGCGCAACGATGACGCCAACCGGTCTGTCATCCACGCTGATCAAACAGTCCATTATCCAAGGGTTTGCACTGGTCCTGATGTATGTGGTCGGGGGCATTGATGTAAACAATTCCCGGCGCGCCAGCATCGTGATGTACCTCATTGCACTGTTTGGCCTCCTGCTAGTAGCGACGGTGTTTCGCCATACGGAAATCAAGGGTGCATCGCGGTGGATTGTGCTTCCCGGAGGCTTTCAGCTCCAGCCGAGTGAGTTTGCGAAGATTGCCGTTATTGTCACGATGGCGCATTTCCTTAGTCAGCTGCGCGGTCGTATTGCGACCTGGGGTGGCCTGATGCAATCGCTGATTGTCGTCGGGATTCCATTTCTTCTTGTTGCTGCCCAGCCTGACCTCACGACGGCATTGGTGTTCTTGTGTATTTGGTTTGCGATGGTGCTGATTGCAGGCGCTCGCTGGCAGCATTTGACATTGATGATTGTGGCGTGTGCGCTTCTTGCGACATTTGCATGGAAGAGCAATGTGCTTCGTCAGTATCAAAAGGACAGAGTCCTGGTGCTCGTGGGCATGAAGAAGTCGGATAAAAAGCTGAACTACCAGAGCGATCAGGCATCGATTGCCGTTGGAGCGGGTGGGTTTACGGGTCAAGGCTGGAACAAGGGTATTCAGAACACGGGCAACTGGGTGCCTGAGAATCAGACAGACTTCATTTTCACGGTCATTGCAGAAGAGAGTGGCTTTGTCGGTTCGGTCACCATTTTGATTTTATATGGCGCGTTGTTTTACCGAGGGCTTCGGGCGGTGGTGATTTCAGAGCACAGTACGGGCCGCCTCGTCTCGGTGGGTGTTGTGACGATGTTGGCCTTTCACGTCATCGTCAATGTCGGGATGAACTGCGGGCTTTTGCCGGTCGCTGGTGTGCCTTTGCCTCTGATCAGTCAGGGCGGATCGAGTGCGATTACAACGTGTATTGCGATTGGATTGATGCAGAGTGCGATCACGCGTAAGCATGCTTTGCAGTTCTGATGGCGACATGCACAGCGCTTGCCCGCAGCGGGTAGAGTTATTCCGATGGTCTGAGGGTGGAAGGTGAACGCTGTAATGAAGGTTATCGTGGCCGGGGGGACCCGTGGAATCGGGCGGGCGATTGCGGATGCATTTCTAAATGACGGTCATACCACCTGTGTGATTGGGCGAAATGCACCTCTGGACAATCCGGGACACCTCTTTGTCGAGTCAGACTACAGCCAGGGTGGTCAAGTCGCAGCATCGATTACCGCCGCCGCCGAGCTCCTCTCCGGCTGTGATGTATTGATCCACTCGGTTGGAACCAACATCCGGAAAGCAGCCATCGACTACAGCTGTGCTGAGTTTGACCACATCCTCGGCGTAAATCTGCTCAGTGCATGGGATGCGGCGATCGCTGCGTATCCCTACTTGAATGCCAGCCCTACGGCGAGTGTGGTGTTTATCGGAAGTGTGGCAAGCACGGTCTACGTTGGGTCTGGTGTTCCGTATGCGATGACAAAGGCTGCGATGGACCAGATGACTCGCGGGCTGGCTGTTGAATGGGCAGAGCAAGGCATCACCGTGAACACCGTACAGCCCTGGTATACACAGACGGATCTTGCCGCACCAGTACTGAATGACCCTGCGCGTCTGGCGGTCATCCTTGCGGCAACCCCAAACAAGCGGATTGCATCCCCGGCGGATATTGCAGGGATTACCGTTTTCCTGACCAGCCCGGCAGCAAGGCACATCACTGGAACCACCATTCCTGTGGATGGAGGGTTTCTCGCAAAGGGACTCTAAGTCGACCTGGCAACACCGGGGACTGTAATTTCCCGGCAAAATCAGCCTATGGCAGGCTGTTCAAACCATCCGCACCTGTGGTACCTAATGTCCCTGTAATGGATGAAGATGAGCAAGCCGAATTGCATGTTGTTCGCTGGCAGGCGCTGATGGTGCGTCCCGAGTCAGTGATGGCATTGATTCGCTCCAGTGATGGCGTTTTCCACTCGGAGATACCTACCTTTCCGCCGGATGTCCACTTGGTTGAAGCAGGCTGGGATGAGCGTCGGGGATGCTTTGTTCTGGTGCTCGAGAGTGAGTTTTTCGAGGAATGTACGGCGATGTCGAATGCGCTTGGGCGTATCGATGGCACATGGCCGGAGTACATCCTCGATATCGCCGAGCAGCCCATTGGCGAAGCACAGGATACGGTGCCTCTTGAGCCATTACCCGACATTGGTGATCCTCAGCAACCGGTGCCGTGGGAGGCCTATGTGTTTGCTGCGGAGGATCTGGTTCGTTTGGTGATGCGTCCGCGTGGCTATAAGGTTGAGACGGATATCATGCTGCCACCGGATGGGCGCATTGTCTGGGGTTTCCACGAGCATGAGCGGAATGTCTTTGGCTTGGTGCTCTCTAGCTCATTCCATAAGAAGGTCCAACCTCAGAAGATCAATGGTGAGACCACGATTCCGATTGCGGAGCGGTCCCTGACCTTTAAGGTTGTGCAGCCGGGCTTGGATGAGCTGGACTTATCATAGTAGCGAGACCTATCCGAGGAGCATACGAAACGCCCGCCTTCAACCGGCGGGCTTTTCGTTTAT
Source organism: uncultured Armatimonadota bacterium (assembly GCA_903924445.1). Lineage (GTDB taxonomy): Bacteria > Armatimonadota > Armatimonadia > Armatimonadales > Armatimonadaceae > CAIRTT01. The sequence goes on from CAIYBQ010000448.1 coordinate 3,550, forward strand.
CTCAGTACTTTTGAACGGTTGGATCGACATCTGTTGCCCAGGCGAGGATTCCACCAGTGACGTTGTGGACATTGGTAAAGCCTTGGTGCATCAGAAAAGCGGTGATGTCGGCGGAGCGCTTGCCACTTCGACACATCACGAGGATTTCCGCATCCGGGTCAAGCTCCTGAACGCGTTGCGGGACGTGGTTCATCGGGATGTAGAGGGCTCCCGGCACGCTTGCGATTTCGACTTCAAACGGCTCTCGGACATCGAGGAGGATGAAGTCATCCCCGGCATCCAGCTTTGACTTTAACGTAGTTACGGAAACTTCCAACATTGGTCTACCTCACCAGCCTGCCGTTCGTATCGCAGGTCATCCAGTACAAGAGTTAATCTACCGTAGGAAGGATTCATTTGAATGTGTCATCGATGATTTGATGCATCGTGGGCCGATGGCTTTGTGATGAATGGAGTTGATTTAACGGGCCGCCGGGAGGCACACACTGCATAAAAACCCGCTTAGATGACCAAGAAAGCCTGTGTCGCAGAAACCTAAACACCAAAACAAAAACCCACAATCATAGACGGACATCCTCCGGGTAGCGAAAACAAAAAGTCCTTAATCCGAACCCGCCGGGAGGCACACATCCTGCATGATATTCTTCCCTGTGAGGTGCCCTAATTGGTAGAAGTTAAAGGTTGGCGGAATGGTCTCTTAATGACCCTCCCTGACACATTGGAATTGGATGAGCTGCTGGCGGCTATCCGCGAGCGTCTCGAGCAAGGCCGAAACCTTGAGCTTTGGAAAGGCTCGGTTGCGACCATCGATTTTGGCGCGCGTATCGTCCTCCCGGATGCCCTCGACAGCATCATCGGTGTCCTCAAGGATGGCTATGGCATCCTCCCGACGGCGGTTGTCAGCGAAATCCCTGAAACCCGTGCGGCGGCGGACCGCCTAACCCTCACCCTTTACGATGTCCTCCCTATGGTCGTGATGCCTCCTGTTGGCCAAACGCCTGAGCCCGAAAAGGCTCCTCAGATTGGTCAGGGCAATGCCCTCTACATCCCGCATACCGTTCGCAGCGGCCAGCGGATCGTTCATAATGGTGCGGTCATCGTGAATGGCGATGTCAATCCGGGATCCGAAGTGATCGCCGCAGGCGACATCGTGGTCCTCGGAACCCTCCGCGGCGTGGCACATGCAGGCGCTAATGGGGATGAATCATCCCGTATCTTCGCACGCAGTCTCCGCCCACCACAGCTACGCATCGCCAGCCTCTACGCCCGCGCTCCGGAATCGGATGGCAAGACAGCAGCATCTAAAGGCGCTGAGTGTGCGAGGGTTCAAAGTGGCGCCATTGACATCAACCCGTGGTAATTACCGGGTACACGCTGTAAAACGGCAGATGATTGTCACTTTTGTATAATTTAGTTTCTATAGGTTTCATTGAAAGGGAGCACCCCGAACATGGCAAATGCCCGTGTAATCGTTATAACTTCTGGTAAAGGTGGCGTTGGTAAAACAACAACGACGGCCAATATCGGCATGGCGCTCGCAGCACTCGATCAACGTGTCGCCCTCGTGGATGCAGATATCGGACTTCGCAACCTAGACTTGGCGCTTGGACTGGAAAACCGGATTGTCTATGACATCGTCGATGTCGTAGAAGGCCGCGCTGAAGTTCGTAAAGCCCTCATCAAGGACAAGCGGAACCAGAATCTGGCGTTCCTCCCAGCCGCGCAGACACGTGACAAAAGCGCTGTCAGCCCGGAACAAATGATTAAGGTCTTGGATGATATCAAGGCCGAAGGTTACAACTTCATTCTGATTGACTGTCCTGCAGGTATTGAGCAGGGCTTCAAGAATGCAACTGCGGGTGCGGATGAAGCAATTGTGGTAACCAACCCGGAAATGTCCAGTGTCCGTGATGCTGACCGTATCATCGGCCTCCTCGAGTCACAGGAATTGCGTGGAGCCAAGCTCATTGTCAACCGTATTCGGATGAAAATGGTAGAGCAAGGCGAAATGCTTGGCGTTGAAGATGTTCAGGAAATTCTTGGCACCGGCGTGCAGCTTCTCGGTGTGGTCCCAGATGATGAGTCCATCATCACGAGCACCAACTCGGGAGAACCGGCATCCATGTCCGAAACATCCCGTGCCGGCCAAGCCTATCGTAACATCGCACGCCGTCTCCTCGGCGAAGAAGTTCCCTTCATGCAGCTTGCGGAAGTAAAGCAGGGTGGGATTTTTGCAAAAATCAAGAAGATGTTTGGAGGCTAGACCATGCTTGCAGATCTAATTGAACGTATCTTCGGCAAAACGGAGAAAACTGGCTCCCTGGCAAAGGACCGTCTTAGGGTTGTTCTTGCATCCGACCGCTCCAAGATTCCACCGGAAGTCATGGACAAAATTCGTATTGAGCTGATTCAAGTCTTGTCGAAATATCTGGAGCTGGATGACACCGCTCTTAATGTTTCGATGGAGCGGGATGAAGACAGCATCGCCCTCGTTGTGAACACACCCGTTCACCGCGTTCGCGAGATCAAGGTCTCCTAAACGCCCAGCTTGATTTAGGGTATTGTTGAAACCGCCTCCCGGAAAACCGGGAGGCGGTTTTGGTTTGTAACCCATCCAAGGTTTGCCAAAATGGCTTGGCTAGTCTTGGTTTGATGCCATGTTTATGCCAGCGGTAATGGCCGCAGACCACTACAAATGTCCCGAATGACATCAACGAGCAGACTGTGCTCTGCACCCAATACACGCGCAGCGATGTCATCAACAGAGTCTTCCGGATGCACTGCTACGCATCGCTGCGCGACCACCGCACCGTGGTCATATTCATTGTCAACCACGTGAACCGTACAGCCCGTCTCCGAAACACCAGCATCCCGAACCGCTTCATGGACCTTACGCCCATACATCCCGTGACCACCAAATGCAGGCAACAAGCTTGGGTGAATATTGATGATCCGGCCCGCATACGAAGTGGTAAGCGCATCCGGGAGGCGGCGCATATACCCAGCCAGCACCACAAGATCGACATCCCGCTTTGCGATAGCCCGCAACAAGACTTCGCCATATTCATCATCCGTGCGGTTTGCAGTCCCAACCACCACCGTAGCGACACACGCGAGCGTAGCGGCCTCCAACGCGGGCGCACCCTTGAGCGACCCAATCACAACCGCGACCTGCCCATTTAAGGTACCGTCCGCGATGGCATTTAGGATAGCCATCAGATTCGAGCCGCGCCCCTTGGCTCCGACCAGCACACCTATGCGTAACATTTAGAGTGCACCTGCCGTCGCCTCATCGGTCGTAATAACCTTGCGGATCTCCGGCTCCATCGCCGCCATAAATGCACGCTGCGCATCCAGTGCCCGCTGATCTGTCTCAACACGTGGGCTTGAAAGGCGCAGGAATGTCCAGCCATTTTTGTTCGGGAAAATGCGCTCAAGTGCCATCCACAGCTGCTGGCGGATAAAGTCATGCTCTGTGCGATTTGCGCTGGCAAAGAAGTACGTAACGGTTGTCATCGGGACACCCGTCTGGCCATCAGGGCGCAGCACCGCACGGCCATCAAACAGCCAGTACACCGCCGGGACATCCTTGCCAGCCCACGGCAACGCGGCAACCTTATTGGTCACGCCAATATAGCCACCTGCCGGGAAACATTGATCAGGCCGATGGGCAAACTCACGCCGGCCATAGCGACGGTAAACCACCATCAGGTCGACGACATCACCCTTGGAATTCACATAGCGACGGTTGATGTACGAATCCGCCTGAATCTGCTTCATCGTCTCCGGGTCCGACTCGATATCACCAAGCGACTTCCACCCCAAATGTTCCTTTGGAATGCTTGCGACATCAGCACTGGCCGCAGCAATCGGTGGGCGCGCCCCGATATACAGCGCCAGGCCGCTTGATGTGCAGCTGGCGATTGCAAGGATGATCGTTATACGAGCGATGCGCTTGCCAATCTCAGGAGAGAAAATCGCCGCTGGGCCGAATGAAAATGCACCGGATGCTTTCCGTGCTTTCCACCAAGCATTCCCCCCCGTCCAACGCTCCATCAGCTGCCCGATACCAATCAAAATCAGGAAGACAAACAGAAACAACACATAAGGGCTGTAGTCGTGGAACAGCGTTAGGCCAAACTTCTTGTCGACAAATGCGCAAACGAGGATGATTAACGTCATCCGGCAAATGTTGGCAGCAAGCGTGATCGGAAGCGCAAGGAAGAACAGAACCCACTTCCAAGGTGTCCGCAGGCGTGAGACATAAGCGGTGATAGCGTGCAGCGCTTTGATTGCCATCAATGAATGCAATCCTGAACACGGGTCAGCCACGATGATACGGATGTACTCAGTGCCGCGGGGCTGCATGAACTCGAGGTTCATCCCGGCGCCGTAAATCTCCACACCCAGCTTGCCCGCGATCAGCTTTGAGCCATCCGTGGCGAGCTTCCGTAGGGGGAAGGACACCACTTGTGTTAGTCCGCCGGGGACTGGGACCATGAATAGCAGATAGGCGATTGGAAAGGATAAGGCTTTGAGCCACTTCCAGCCGGCGATCCAAAGCACTGCTCCTGCGACATAAATCGGGATGGAAATCGGGGATGGACCGTTGAGATCGAGGACCTTTTCCGTGAGGTGGAGCAGAATCGCGAGCGCGACCAGGAATGCACCACGGGGGTCTGGGAGAATCGGCAGGGATGCGAGCTCATTCCGTTTGTACCAAACCGTGATGGCGGCAATCGGTATCACCAGCCATCCGTGGGTGACCGACTCATCGGTGAGCCAGCGAGGTATCAGGAACGAAACGAAGACCGGAACGTAGAGGACTAAAAATGCAGCCGCGATAACGACGAGAACCCACTTAGGCAACGCACTTGCATTCTTTGGCATGTCCCTATGTTACAGCCCGGGCAGGCGGGTTGCAGGAGGTTAACGCGTTGCGATTGCTGGCGGCGAGAGAACGATGACCGTGCCGCTGTCTTTGCGAAACTCAACGGTATCGGCCTGGTAAGTCTTCAGGATTGGGTCAAGCTCAGGTGGAATCCGCACCTGAAAGCTACTTCGGAGCAAGCGTGCATCCTCGGTCGACATCCCGTCCATCGCGCGCCAAACATGGTCCACACCCGCGTAGAGCTGATACCAGGGATCATCCTTGCCACGTTCGAGGGTCGATGCCGTCAGAACGATTGGTGCATCCGCGAGCGGAACCATAGGACTGAGCAAGTCCCAGTCGGCTCTCGATGCTGGTAGCCCGATAACATGCCCGCCATTGATGTGTGACAGCGTGACAGGGTCGCTACTGATCGCGAGGCGGGGTACGCCGGTTGGCGGCAGCACGGCAGGAGCCAGCTTCAAAGAATCACGAATACCTGCGATGGGAAGCGTCGTCTGCGATGCGGCGGTCCGTACGATTAGTGCAAAGGTTAGGATGCCAGCGATTGAGCCCGCGACAGCGAGCATATGAGGTGCCGCCCAGGCACGGCGCAGGAGAACAGTGCTCCAGAGGCCCATCCCAAACAATGCGACCACCGGGACCTGTGCCGTCAGCAGCTGCGTCAACTCATCCGGGCGGAGAACCAAGGCACCAACCGCCATCGTCACCAAAAACATCAAACACACAACATTGCGCGCGCGAGCAACTTCAAAATGCTCAAACCGCACAAACATCGCGACAAAAGCAAATGCCCCGATAATGCCAAGCGCAATCACCGCTGCGACATCAACCTGGACAACCAGTCCCTGCAGCTGCGTGAGGACACCGGGTAGTGAGAATGTTCCAGCGAGCTTGGATGACAGACTTCCGTGGCCGGCGATGCCAAGGGCAACCATCGGGGAGGCAGTTCCACGGGTGAGCCCAGTGATGACAGCATCCCGGTACCACCAGACATTTGTCACCGTGTCGTGCCAGGCAAAGTAAGTGACAATCGCAGCGATACCAGATGTCAGCACAGCCCAGCGCCATAGCTCAGGACGGTGGCCAATCAACGCACTCAGGCCAATCATCAGGGAGATGAACCACCCAAATTCAATGGTCCACGGGAGGAGAATCACCGATGCGACAAAGCCTGCCCAGCAGAGCACATACTGCCGGCGATTTGCATGTGCGAACGCGCTTGGAAGCAGCCGGAAGCGTGCGATGAGGGCTAGTTCAATCGCAGCAAGCAGCCCCGGCGGATAGTCATTCACCGGCTGAAGAATTTGGAGAGCAACAAAGGTTGCACCGACCGCCCACCCTGCGGATGCCGCAAGCTGGAGCTCACGTGCAATCGTATTGATGATCCACCCAAGCAGCACAAAGCTGATAAAGGTAGCAAGTCCGGCCGCAACGGTCACTGGACGGTTCGAAACGACTTGGATTGCACGGTGGATGAGTCCCGTAACCGCCAGCGGCAACAACGGCTGGGTACGGTTTATAAATCGGTCATCGCTGCGCGCCGATGCAAGTGACATCGGATATGCAAACGGAGCCCGCAGTACATCTGTGCCGCCAGAGGCTTGCACAATCACGGTGCGTTCCAGCGCACCGTGGGACTGCGGCTCAAGCCCGCTAAAGCGAACCACATTAAAGAGCGTTACAACGACCGCACAGATACAGAAGACCCACCCGGTCAGCATCGTCAATTTGGCGCGATGGAGCATCATTTTGCGCCCCGCCCACCGATGACAGCCCCGACCGTCATCATCAGAATGCGTAAATCAAATCCAAAAGATGCCTGCTGGATGTACTCCGTGTCATAAACACGCCGGTTCCCAGGATTGCCATCCCCGCGGGCATTGACCTGCCACCACCCCGTCAAACCTGGCCGAGCCATAAGCACTGCCGGAAGATCATCCCCGTACACACCAGACTCATCCGCCGTCATCATGCGGGGGCCAATCAGACTCATCTGTCCCGTCACGACATTGAACAGCTGCGGAAGCTCATCGATGGACCAGCGACGCAAGATGCGACCCAGCGGCGTAATCCGGGGGTCTTGATCGACCTTGCCGTTTTCGCGTAGTCGTGCGGAATATTCATCCTCGGTATGGGATGCATCTGGTGCAGAGAGTTTCATGGTGCGGAGCTTGTACGCCTTAAATGTCGGCAGGATAGATGCATCACGATAGGGATGACATTGCGACAAGACAGTCCGTCTGTAGATGACAGGAAAGCCATCAATGATTGCCAATAAAATGAAACAAATCACAATAACTGGCATTAAGATTATAAGGCACAGCATGCCGCCCAGTAGATCCAAGGCGCGCTTGAGAGGACTTGTAAGGTATTTTGTGCCCACAGGCATCAAGGATGCAAGACCTGTTCCAAACGCATCGCGATCTTTGCGTAGCTTGGCTGCCAGCCCATGGTCGATGCCACCACATCGCGGCCTAAGATTCCCTGACGCTGAGCCTGCTGTGGATCCATCATGAGTTTAGTAATGATGTCAACCATCTCAGCTGCCTTTGCTGCTGGGAATACGCCGGGCAGCCCCCCTGGGATTGTCCCCGCGGCAGCGATGTGGGTGCAGACGACAGGAACTCCACAGGCGATGGACTCAAGGATCTTGTTTTGCATTCCCGCCGCCAGCATCGCTGGACAAACGCTGAGCAGACTCTGATGTAAGTAAGGTCGGACATCCGGCACCGGACCCACCAAAACAACATTGCCGCTTTTCACACCATCCACTGCGGCATCGGCGATGGGCGAACCTGCCTGACACCCGGGCCCCACAATCGTGCAGACAGCCTCCGGGAATTTGAGACATACCTGCGGCCAGACATCCCGCAGAAACTGTACACACCCATGAGCGTTCGGCAGATAATTCCAGCGACCAACCATACAAATATGAAATGGTCGTTTGTCAGCATCCGCATTCGCAGATGGCTGAAAATAGTCACAGTCAACGCCATTTGGGATCGCGATCACATTTGGACCAAGCAACGCCGCTTCGCGCTCTGTTACGGCAATCGTTGCCGAAAACCGTGCCGCGAGCGATGCTTCCTCACGCCCAGTCCGCTTCGCTTCGCAATTGAACATCCATGCTTTGAATGGGTTTTGAACCAGCCCGGCTCTCCCCGCGAACAATGGCCCCAAGGCATCCACAGCATCCCAGACTACGGGACAGCCCACCGCTTGCGGCAACATCCCGGCGCCGCGCAAGTGCTCGACCCACAGCACATCCGCTCCAGCGCTTAACTCCCAGATGACCTTTTTGGCTTCTACCGAGCCGCACCAGGCTTGGCTCACAGACATCCCACCAAGCCAGCGGCCTAGCGTCGAAACCACTCCAGCGAACGGTACTTTCCGCACATCTGTGCACAATGCGGCATCATCGCTCAGCGCAAAATCCACCCCGAAGCGCTCCGCGACATACACCACACGGACATCGTGCCCCGCAGCCAACATCGCCTTGATCGAATGCAGTGAACGCGGGCGGAGGAGGCATGGATTGTACGGAAAAATGGCACAAATGGTCACGAAGCGACTCCGGTCGACGTACCTCGCATGACCCCTTTGAGGACATTCGCAACTTCCATTTGTAGCACGCTCACCGTGTGGTGAGCATCGGCAAATGTGAATGCCTGTGCAGCTGCAGCCGCGTACGTTTCCGGAGTCGATACAAGGTGACGGACCGCAGCGCACCAGTCATCCGGGCGGGTGACGTATGTGTGAAAGCGTGCATCCTGTGGAATATCAACCGTTGCAACCGGCGTCCCCAGCGTTGGCTTCCCGGCTCCCCAGCTTTCGATCAGCTTAATCTTCACTCCACCGCCCCACCTAAGTGGTGCAATCCCGATGTGGATTTGCTCCCAAAATTCACGAAGATCTGGCACTGTTCCGAGACCGGTAACCCGCCCGGAAAACTCTGGGTGCTCCCTCGTAAATTCGCTGCAAAAGGTATCTGTTTCTCGACCAGCGCACACGAGACGGACATTTGGAATGGCTTGAACGATTGATGGCCAGGTTGTCTTCAAAAAGTCCTGCATCCCATCCCGGTTTGCAAGCCACCGCATACTCCCAACAAAGCCAAGGATTGGCTGTGCGGTCACGGTAAGGGCTCCAGGAACACGCTTAACCGGCACCGCAGGCGGCAAAATACTAACCCGCTTTGCCGACATCGGAGCAAGCTCGCTGACGCGCGCCGCATCCCCGGCCCCAATCACACACACATGGTCAGCGATTGAAAACACGCGTGTCTCAAAGCGCCGGACCCGCTCGATATCCGTTCGGGCAAAGACAGCAAAGCCATCCCCAGCCTGCGACCGCTGCAGCAATAAATCCTGCTCAATATTGTGCGCATCCAGTACCGCGGGAACCCCCGGCAGGTTTGCGCTTCCCCACATTTGCAAATGGTCCACCCAGACAACATCGTATGGTTTTTGCGCATGTGCAGCTGCGACAGCGGTTCCTAGCGCGGCTGTGCGATCGCGCTCAACAAACCACGGCGTCAACAGATAGCGACTCCGCAGCCACGCGATGACATCCTGACCGGGCCCGCGCCTAATACGAAACGTCTTTAGCGTCCCGTTGAACCAAGCAGGCAGCGGTCCACGAAGGTTTTCCTCATCGGCATCCGAGCGCGCGATGGTGTAAAGGTCTACAGCTGCGCAGCGGCAAAGTGCCTCCAAGGTTTGGATGGACTTCTGTTGCCCGCCGGATGTTGCAGGCCATGGTGGCAAATGTGCAAGAAAAGCGACTCTCATTGGGCCAGCTCATCGATGGAATCCAGCAAGCGCCGCGCAACATCTGTGGATGTAAAGCGACGCGCGCGCTGATGACCGCGTTCGATCAGCTCAGCGGTAAACCATGGCTCGTTGATCACTTTCCGAATGGCCTCCACCAGCTGCAGCGGCCGGTCGGGATCGATCGCGATGGCAGCATCCCCAACCACTTCCCCTGTCGCGCCGGTGCGCGAGCAGACAACGGGGGTCCCACAGCGCATCGCTTCAAGTGGCGGCAACCCAAATCCCTCCGCACGGCTTGGGAAGACAAAGACGCCTGCTTCCGCATACGCATTTGCAAGGTCCTGTGTCGATGAGGCATCAACGAGGACAGGATCGGGCACTCGGTAGGCCTTCGCGACCGTACGCCAATAAGTCCAGTTACTACGATGCGTCACGAGTGCCAGCTCAGGTTCAGGAGCCCGGGAATCGTGATCGCGGAGGAGCTCGCCCCAAGCTTGCATCACGCAATCTAGATTTTTCCGCGGGTCGCGTTGTCCGAGGGCAAGAATGCGATGTGGCTTGCGATCGACACTTACGGGCGGTGGGATGACTGGTGCGGACCCAATGATATCGATGCGCCCCCTGAGGTTTGGAAACAGCGCTTCGATTTGCATCGCACTGTGGCGGGTCAGAGTGACAACACGCCGTGCCCGATGCGCTGTCCAGGTCTGCATCCGGGCAAAATAGGTGTCGAGCGCAACCTGCCGTGGCCGACGCGCCTGCTTCCAAGATGCGGGAACAAGAAGGAGGGTGTCCAGCATGTGCGCGATGACGGGTGTCCCTGCGATGAGCGGGATGTAATTGGTGATACCGATAACGACATCCGGGCGGACACTCCGGACAGCCTGTGGGATACGGTTACAGTCGGCGACAATCCGATTCGAGCCGACATCGATGATGCTCATATCCCGCAGCAGTGTTGCGGCGGCATGCTGGCTTGGCTGTCGGTCGACGAGAACCGTGATGTCATGCGGATGGGCAATTTTCTGAAGACCATCGAGGACGGTGACGGTGTGCGATTTGTAGCCACCGTTCCCTGGGTGGGTCAACGCACGGGCATCAAGGACGATGCGCACCGTTTGTTCCGATACCTTTCAGGAGCCATGCGATAAAGCGCGCGAGGGAGATGCACTGGGCCGGGATAGCCGCTAGCGGGCCGTGGGCGGTGCGGAGGTCCCGAAGACGTGCACGCAAAAGATGTTTACGAAGCCAGAGTGGCGACCGTGCGGATGACGAGCTCCCACCGTGATGCGTAACGACCGCATCCGAAATGAGAACCGTGTTCAGGCCTGCCTGTTGGGCACGCCAGCACAAATCGGTATCCTCTCCGTAAAACATGATGTTTGGATTGTAGCCGTTTAATGCATCCCATGTAGCCGACTTTAGCGCAATACACGCACCACCAACCCAGCTAACTTTGTGTGTGCCGCGTTCAGGATTGTCAATTTCGCTCCTGTCGAGACATCCCGACCATTCACTGGCGATGTCTGGGAAGCGTGCCCAGCTGTGCTGAAGCGTGCCATCCGTGTTCAGGAGGCGAGGCGCGGCGATGCCAATACTGCCATCGATTAGTACCGCCTGTAATCGCTGAATGCTGCCAGGGTGAAACTCCGTATCGGCATTGCAAATGATGATGGTTTCTCCTGATGCGCGAGCAACACCAAGGTGTGCGGCCGCTGCGTACCCTGTCGATGAAGGTGCTGTGACGATTATGTTGTCGTAGTGTGCGAGGGCCTCCGATGTGTCATCTGCAGAGCCGGTATCGACAACAATCGCCTCGATTTTTTCAAACTGCCTGAGCGAGGCAAGGCACTTCAGCGTCAGTGCGCACGTGTTGTGACTGATGATGATGATGGAAACATCCATGCGAGCGGATTGCATTATGCGCGATGTTCCAATGACTCATCCTCAGCTTTTCCAAGCCCCGCTCCAGCCGCCAGCCAGAACACAATCGTCGCACCAAAGTGCGCAAGCCCACCATTGTGGTAAGTCGGGAACACATAGTCTCCAAGAAAGCTTGCCAGTGCAATCGCTGTACACCCGGCCGCAATCCCTGTCACCGCTGGATCTACACGTGAACGCAGCCACAAGCGGTGCAAAATCGCAACCAACATCGCGAGCAGCGACAGCAAACCCGCCCAGCCCGTTTCAGACAGCGTCTGCGCAATCGTCCCGTGTGCACTCGAAAACTGTGTTGTATTCCAGACATCCCGGCGGCCGTAATACTGATTCACTGTCCGGTAGTTACCCGGACCAATGCCAAGTGGAAACTCCTCGGCATAGCGGAACGCAGCCAACAACATCCGCGTTCTGTCATTCTCAAACATCCCCGGATCACGATCACGAATGGTCTGCGTCCCCCATTGCATCTGACCACCGGCGTAGAAGTTCGGCCTGTAAATGCGGTCTACAACGCGATCGGCACGCACCACTACAAAAATGCCCATCGCAGCAATCATCCACCAAAACAGTGTCCGCTGCATCCGATACAAAACCAACATCCCGCTCAGTGTCACCGCCACCAACCCGGAGACCCACTCGGCGCCGACGATGCCACTGACGACAATACAGCTCAGGGCGAAGGCGCCAGAGAGGATGCGCATGATGGTCGAAAAGTCCGTGGATGCAGCAGCGTAGACAGCAAGTCCGACCGCCACCGCCCGACCAAAAACGGAGAATGCAGGCGCATAGCCGGCAAGCGGCGAGAGACTTACCGCCAGCGACAGGACTCCCCCAGCAAGCATCGCGTTTAAGAGCAGGTCACGCTTCCCCGAACGTACGAGTGCGGCACCTATCGGCAGTGCCAGCATCGCCAGTAAACGCAGCGCAAGCTCCGCGATGTTGACCAGTGGCTGCTGCTTATACGTCGAATACAGCACCACATTTGTGTCTGGGAAGAGGGCATTATGCCCAACAGACCAACAGGAGATGAGCATAAAGATGGCCATCGGGATCCATATCGAACCCGGAATTGCCAGCTGTTTTCGTACG
>CAIYBQ010000449.1 GCA_903924445.1 uncultured Armatimonadota bacterium
ATTCTGACAATGGATGCACACTATCTTGTATGTAAAAAACTGCTAGAAGACTAGGCTTCAATCCGCATCCGAAGCACTTGGGCATCGGACGCAAGGAGAAGAATACAGCCACAGAAGAAGACATGCAAGGAGAAACAGGATTTGTTTTCAGAATATGTGACTTGAACTGACTTCCATCTCAACGCCTTTATATGGAGTTGACCACTTGTATATGTATAGATTAGAGCCTCCCTTCCGCAATGCATCACTCAGTTTCAGGGACAGGCGGATAAGAATGCACGTACCGGCATGCCAATCTCTGACAGGCTATACTGTTGTCGTTAACAGGGGTGTTTGAAGCCCCTTATTAAGGATGCTCTATTGAACGACGACCAGCAGGACCTCTTCACCGACTCCGATTTGGATACTGAATACGCGACGCCATCAATTCAGCGTGTAGAAAATGACTACAACGCAGATGCACTTAGTATGCTCGAAGGTCTTGAAGCTGTCCGTAAGCGCCCCGGAATGTATATTGGCGACACCGGTCTTGGTGGATTGCATCACCTCTTTAAAGAGATCATTGATAACTCCATTGATGAAGTTCTGGCAGGCTACTGCACAGAAATTAACGTAACACTGCATGCCGACCGCTCTATTACGATTAGTGATAACGGGCGGGGCATCCCGGTTGATGTCAACAAGCAAACGGGCAAACCCGGTGTCGAAATGGTCATGACCGAACTTCATGCCGGTGGCAAGTTTGGCGATGGTGGCTACAAGACATCCGGTGGTCTCCACGGTGTTGGTGCATCGTGTGTAAACGCTCTCTCTCTGTGGCTTGAGACTACCGTCCGTCGTGATGGCAAAATTCACCAAGTTCGCTTTGAGCGTGGGGTTGTTACTGTTCCTACCAAGATCATTGGCACCTGTGATGCTAGCGACACTGGTACCACGCAGCGCTGGCTTTCTGATCCGGAGATTTTTTCCATTGCACTCGATGGAACCGGACAGCTTGATTACCGAGCGGAACTCTTCCTCGGGCGTATTCGCGAACTCTCTTACCTCAACAAAGAAGTTAAGATTACTTTCCTCGATGAGCTCAATGAGCGCGAGGTCGAAGTCTTCCACCATCAACGTGGAATTGCTGAATATGTAATACACCTCAACCAGAGCAAGGATCCAATCGGTACAAAGGTCGTCTACTTCTTCAAGGACCAAGGCGACACCCAGGTCGAAGTCTCCTTCCAGTACAACAGAAGCTACTCAGAAAGCATTTACTGTTTTACGAACAACATCCCCCAACCCGATGGTGGTACGCACCTCTCAGGATTCAAGACAGCGCTTACGCGCGTCGTCAACCAATATGCCCGTAAGAACAACTTCATAAAGGAAAAAGAGTCAAACCTTAGCGGCGATGATGTTCGTGAGGGTTTGACCGCTGTTATTTCTGTACGTTTGTCAAATCCGATGTTTAACTCGCAGGACAAACGGCGCCTGACTAACATCGAGGTCGAAGGTATCGTCAACACAATCGTTGGCGAAGGCCTGACGACATTCCTTGAGGAGAATCCAGCTGCTGCCAAGTCGATTCTTGACAAGGCGCTTACTGCACAAAAGGCGCGTGAAGCTGCCCGGAAAGCTTCCGACCTCGTCAAACGTCAAAATGCCTTGGAAAACTCAAGTCTTCCAGGAAAGCTTGCTGACTGTACTGAACGAAGTCCCGCGAAGTCTGAGATCTATCTTGTCGAAGGTGACTCGGCTGGAGGCTCTGCAAAGCAGGGCCGTGACCGTACCACTCAGGCAGTTTTGCCACTGTTTGGAAAAATCATCTGTGTCGAGAAGGCACGTATTGACAAGGCTCTCGATAATCAATCGGTAAAGATGATCATTAGTGCACTTGGAGCGGGCATTGCATTCGGAAATGATGAAGATGCGATTCGCTTTGACATCAACAAGCTGCGTTACCACAAAGTCATCATCATGACGGACGCTGATGTAGACGGCGACCATATCCGCACGCTGCTACTAAACTTCTTCTACCGATATATGCGGCCTCTCATCGATGGCGGCTACATCTATATTGCGCAGCCACCGCTGTACGCAGTCCGTATCGGCAAGGATGAAAAGATCTACGCACGTACGGAAGCTGACCGCGACCGGATTATCAAGGAAGCGAAGCGTAAAGAAGTTCACGTCACTCGGTTTAAAGGCTTGGGTGAAATGAACCCAGAAGACCTTTCTGAGACCACGATGAACCCTAAGAACAGAACGCTTGCGCGTGTGACGGTTGCAACGGCTGCAGAGGCGGACAACGTCTTTACAGTACTTCTCGGTGAGAAGGTTGAACCTAGGCGTGCGTTCATCGAGCGTCATGCCCGAGAAGCCAAGAACATCGATACGTTCTAACACTTCTAGATCAAACAACGAGGGCGCTGAGATATCAGCGTCCTTTTTCTTTACTGGCAGTCATCCGATAACTTGTGATGCTCTTTTAATTGGACGGACACCACCCGGGCCCCCGATCACTACACATACATCGAGCGAGTGTTTAGCAACGACTGCGCCTTCTTACTCGAGGCGCCCGTTGATCTCGGTTGCTACATCCTTGGAAACATAGACTCTGACCGCGATCAGGCAAGCAAGACAGGGCACCGTTGTGGTTGCGGGGTAGGCAACCTATTCCACATGTCCAATCGCAAACGCCGCAGGGCTGCTACAAGTTGAAGATTCCCGTTGTCATCACAAAAACAAAAACCCCGCCGACCATATGGCCAACGGGGTTTTCGAATGCGTCTCGGAGACTACTTGATCTCGACGACTGCGCCTTCGG
>CAIYBQ010000450.1 GCA_903924445.1 uncultured Armatimonadota bacterium
CCGTAGGGAGGCATAATTCGCCCCTTGGTTGGATGCTTGGTCTCACCCGCAGAGGTGCTCGTTACCGAAAAGCCATCCGTTTCCGTCCGCGCAAATGCCGCCGCAATTGAATAGTAGTCATTCATCGTCCACTTTTCGTATGGATGGTTATGACACTTTGCGCAGTTGATACGTGTGCCCATGAATGTCTGCGCGGTCATTTCCGTACGGTCATCGGGGGTGGTGACCGCAACCAAATAGTTCGCCGGCGCAGAGCTACGTGTGTCGCCATCGGTTGCAATCAACGCCTTCGCTTCGACATCCGCTGGACGGTTCATTTTCCAGCCTTCCGCCAGCCACTTGGTCAGGAGAGCAGCCCGTCCGTGGGGCATCCGCTCATCGGTGACGCGCAGCAAGTCGGCGCGCTTGAGGGCCCAAAACCGTGCAAAGGCATCGGATGCGAGGAGTGAATCCACCATCCGCTTACGCTTGTCAGCCGACTTGTCGGCTGCAAAAGTGCGTGCTGTATCCGGGCTTGGCAACATCCCCGTCAGGTCGATAGTCACTCTGCGAAGAAATGTCGCATCGTTGCACGTAGGGCTTGCCGTCACCGAGAGCTGCTTCAGCGTCTGGTTGACCAGCTTATCGACAACATTGACTTCGGGGACTGGCTTCCAGGTGTAGCCCTTTACGGTCCCGAGGACTTTGATGGGCACGCTCTCAAGATGCTGTAAATAGCGAATAGACACCGCCGTCTGGCCACGCCCTGAACCTGTAACAAGGCCATTTACCGAGACCTTTGCGACGGCTGGGTGTGCGCTCTCAAAGGTTGCGATGGGGGTGACATCACGGCTGGTGCCATCCGAGTAGTGAGCAACAACCCGTAGTGGAAGCTGCTTACCGGGGGATGTCAGGATCTGGCTGGTGGATGGCGTGATGGTGAGCTTGGTGCACTCGGTGGCTGAGATGGTTGCATCGGCGCCCTGAGCAATCCAAGTGCGCAGAACAGTGTAAGCCGTATCCGTGGCTTTCAACTTTCGACCACCAAGGTGTGGGGTTTTGAGCATCGGCTTCCGGATGATAAGGCTGGCATCCGGGACGAATGTGTCAATACGCCGCGCGAACGAGTCACGTGTCAGCGCACGCTGGTCCATCGTTGGGTCGTAGCCAAACAGAGAGAGGGAGAAACTACCTTTGCCCTGCGGTGAGCCGTGGCAGCTCCCGCCGGCGCAGCCCTGTTTGGTGAGGACAGGGACGACATCCTGAACAAAGTCCAGCTTGCGGTTTGTGCTGTACGGTCGCGGGTCTGGTTTAGCGGGCCCGTTTTTTGTTTTGTAGCCATTTGCGAGGCCTGCGGATATCCCAATGGCGGCTGTTAGGAGCAGCGTTGTCAAACGTAGCGCGGTGTTCATACGGTTTCCTCGGATGGGATGCAGCGGTGGACATCAAATTCCCAGCCATCCTGTGCGTGCAAAATGCGTCGCTCCAGCTTTGTCAGAGGCTGGCGTGCGCAGAGAAAGAGGTGTTCGCGGTTGCGGAGCTTGCCGATGGTGCCGACTTTGTCGCCGCTTGGGTTATGGATGCCAATCCGCGCACCGACATAGCGTGCATATTCAGTCGTCCAGATATGGACATCGCCAGCTTTTGCGAGCAGGCGAATCATTTCGCATTTGGGGATAAAGCCTTCATCCGAGAACGAGACGAGCAAGTAAGGGCTTGTCGTCGCCTGAATTAGCTCATCCATGGTCGCTGTGAATGTGCGCCGCGTGTTGTACGGGCTCTTCCGTGTCCGGCAGTCAATACGCTTGCACGCCGTGCCGTAGACCTCCGGGGCATCCCAGCGGATTAGCGTCTCCCAGATATGGTAGTTGCCCAGATAGCTGTGTTGGTTATATGGAGGATCAAGATAGGCGAGATCGGTATCGGTGTTCGCTGCCGCGATGGTTGCATCGAGGCATGTCGCCCGGCTCTTGCCATGCTGACCCTGTGCGAGCACGCTTGGGAGGCGAAGCCTAACCGGGTTGAATGAGCGCGGCGCCCACTGCTTGACATAGGCCATTTGCAGGCCTGTCGTACTGTCTACTCTGTCTGCCGCTTCCATTAAGGATACAAGGACGACCGCTCGGACATCCGGGGTGAGGTCCATTTGGTCGATGTAATCGCGCATCGCATCCACGCGGGCGCCGTTCTCCGGCTGGAAAAAACGGCTCTGCAAGCAATACGTTTCCGTGAAGTAGCCTGGCTTGCCCGGGAGGGCATTCAGAATCTCGATGGCAGCGGATGCATCATCAATGACATCCGGTCTGTCCGCTTGCACATAGCAATGCGCCAGTGTGTGGGCATAGGCAAGGAAATCATTCGAATGAATGCGATAGCCCAAGCCCTTGAGGCCATGTCCGACGCGTGCGGTGCCAGAAAACAGGTCTGTGATGCTTTTGACACCACTGAGCGCCTGAATCGTGTCGGTTATCTGCGGTACCAATGTCCGCTTTGACCCGAGGTATTTGATCACCTTGGCTGGCCTGGCTTCCTAAAACAGCTCGGGGATTGGGCGGCCCTTGCCGGCGATAGGCACAGGACGACCCGTCGGCGTGTGTAGCGGGTGCGCACGGTCAATCCCAACCTTTGCAAAGATACTCGCCGCATAATCCTCGATGGTGTAGGCATTGCTGCTGGTGATAAATCCGCCATCCCGGTCCGTCGAGCCAACAACCTGACCTCCGGGAACTCCAGCGCCAGCGAAAGCAAACGAGAAGGCATGCGTCCAGTGGTCGCGGCCCTGGCGGTCATTGACCTTTGGCGTCCGGCCAAACTCAGTCACGAGACAAACCAGTGTGTCGGCCAGCAATCCGCGCTGATCCAAATCTGCGATCAATGCACTGAAGGCTTGGTCGAGCGAACCCATCATCGGCCACGTGCCGATACCAAAACGCCCCGAGCCTGCACCGCCATTGGGGATGTTGGTATGGCTTGTGGAGTAAATGGCATCGTGGTGATCCCAGTTCATATTGCCGCCGCCATCGTAGGTGACAGCCTTTCCATTGACATGCGAATGAAATGGCTCGCGGCAGTCGACGGTGACATAGCGGACGCCGGACTCAATCAGCTTGCGGCCGAGGAGATAGCTCTGTCCGCGGTGCCCGGTTCCGTAACGCTCGCGCATCGCCGCGGACTCATTACCTAAATCAAATGCCCCGCGCGTCTTCGGGTTCGTCAGCATGTCGGCCGCTTGGTGGACAAGCGAGTCCATCGCTTCGACATCGCGTGGCCGTCCGCCCTGCGTAAACCCAATATCTAGTCGTGAGAGCAGGTCCTGGCGGTCTTTGAAGCGGCGCTCATCAATACCCGCGAGCAGGCCTAGGTTTGGAACCTTCCACTTAGGGTCGGCGGGAGAGCCTGTTGTCCTAAATGCGGCGTATCCGGGGGGAAGGAAGCCTGGCGCGGACTCGGCAGCCTGTTCGGAGTTGCCGGGGACGAGGATGTTCGCCGGGAGGTAAAGGGCATCGGAGCGGAGCTTTGCAGCCACAATCGCTCCGATATCTGGCATGTCCACAGGTCCGCCAGGAGCTTCCCCGCTGAAGATGTACTTTGAGCCTTTTGGGTGCGAATCACCGATACCAGCCGTTGGCTGCGTCATGCACCGGACAACGGTTAGTTTGTTGGCAACCTTGGCGGTCTTCGAAAGCAGCTCAGTAAATTGCATCCCTGGAACAACCGTTGAAATCGTCTTGAATGGACTTCGGTGCTCGCTAGGGGCATCGGGTTTGGGATCCCATGTATCTGTATGGCTGATGCCGCCTTGTTCAAAGATGACGAGGACGCGCTTGGCCTTGGCGGTCGGGTTGGTTTGTGGCGCAGCGAGAACATCGGTGCCCCCGAGTGCAGCAATCGTGCTGCCAAGTCCGATACCGCTAAAGGTGCGGCGGGACACAGGGCGATGGTCGTGCATTGTCAGAAGCCTCCGGCGGTCTCTTATTCTACCGGTAGACGGTTTGCACCTTGGGTGGATTTCCTTGACAGATTATGCCCATCG
>CAIYBQ010000451.1 GCA_903924445.1 uncultured Armatimonadota bacterium
CGCTTCAAGCGCTCCTGCAAAGGCATCGATTGTTTTGGGTTTTGTGGTCGCATCATCTGAATATTCCTACGCCAGAAGGTCCTTCACGACATTGCCGTAGACATCTGTCAAACGGTAATCACGCCCACCAAACCGATACGTCAGCCGCGTGTGGTCGAGGCCCATCATGTGCAGAATCGTCGCGTGGAGGTCATGCACATGCACAATGTCTTTTTGTGCGTGCCAGCCATATTCATCCGTCGCGCCGTGCACGTAGCCGCGCTTCGCACCCCCGCCGGCCATCCACATACTAAAGCCAAACGGATGATGCTCACGGCCATCCCCG
This sequence comes from uncultured Armatimonadota bacterium, assembly GCA_903924445.1. Classification (GTDB taxonomy): domain Bacteria; phylum Armatimonadota; class Armatimonadia; order Armatimonadales; family Armatimonadaceae; genus CAIRTT01. The sequence goes on from CAIYBQ010000451.1 coordinate 326, forward strand.
CCGCCCTCGGTCGTCGGTGTCCGGCCAAACTCGCCGCCCCAAACAACCAGCGTGTCCTCAAGCAATCCCCGCGCCTTGAGGTCTTTGATGAGGCCGGCGATTGGCTTGTCGATGCTGGCGCAGTTGTTCGGCAGCTCGCCGCGCAGGCCCCCGTGCTGGTCCCAAAGCTGGCAGCTCGACCGCTTGCTCGTTGCCGTGTGGTAGACCTGCACAAAGCGCACGCCGCGTTCCACAAGCCGTCGCGCCATCAGGCACTGCTTGCCAAATGTCTCCGTCACGGCCTCATCCAAGCCGTACATTTTCTTTGTTTCCGCCGACTCACGGCTGACATCGAATGCATCCGGAGCCTCCTGCTGCATCCGGTACGCCAGCTCAAACGACTCAATCCTCGCCGCAAGACGTGCATCATCCGGGCGGGCTTTGAGGTGATCGGTGTTCAGAGCGTTGATGGCATCGAGGGCTGCACGTTGACGTGCGGTTGTGACACCACGCGAGCGCAGATTGGCGATGGGGTTGTTGAGGTCGCTGACGAGTGTCCCCTGATGCGATGCGGGAAGAAAGCTTGCTCCCCAGAGCGGCGCGCCCTGCGCTGGCTGCGCCGGGCTGAGGACGACAAACCCTGGGAGGTTGGCATTGACGGTCCCGAGGCCATACGTCGCCCAGGAGCCAAGACTCGGCCGGCTGAATGCCTGCTCACCAGTATTCATTTGCAGACAGGCGCCATTGTGGTTGATATTGTCGGCCAGCATCGAGCGGATAAGGGTGACATCATCGGCGATGCCCGCAAAGTGTGGCAGCAGCTCACTCACTTCCATCCCGCACTTACCCGCGCGCTTGAACTCCCAAGGCGAGCCTAAAAGGTTGCCCGTCGCGGTGCGCTCAAGCTTTGGCTTTGCAAATGGCAGCGGCTTTCCATTTTCGGCGCGCAGCCGTGGCTTTGGATCAAATGTATCGACGTGGCTGGGGCCGCCGCTCATGAACAAAAAGATGACGCGCTTAGCACGCGCGGGAAAATGCGGTGGCTTCGGCGCGAGAGGACTAGCCGTGCCCTGTGCAGCCTGTGCGCCTTCGGCGCCGAGCAAACCGTGCAGCGCCAATGCGCCAAAGCCCGCGCCAGCATCACGAAGCATTTGTCGTCTGGATGTTTCCATTTTGCTCTCCTAATCCACAACCGCCGTGGCATTCGCACACAGCATCGCCCGCGCCATTACATTAAAGACAGCGGCATCTGGAACCATCGTTCCCGGAGTGGCCACCGACATCCACAAATCGCCAATGGCCGCGCGCTCCCCGGCGGTGATCGGACGCCCGACCAGCTCTTCCCACTGCTGCACGATGCGAGATCCTTGCGTTCCCTTTTGCGCTGCCATTTTGCTTGCAAGGGCATCCACAACCTTGTCCGTAAAGTCAGAGTTCAGCAGATAAAGCGCCTGCGGGGCAACAATACTGACATTCCGCTTTTCGATACTGTTGGTGGGGTCTGCGGCATCAAATAGCATCCGGTAGCTCGTCCGATCACTGCGCACCGTCTGCAGATAAAGCGTCCGCTTAGGGCTGTCCATCTGCGGAGTCGCCGGCCCGCCACTCTGCGTCAGATCCAGCAAGCCACCCGCCGCAAGCCAGGTATCCCGGAGAGATTCGGCATCCAGGAGGCGGCGATTCATATGCGACAGCAGCCGATTCTCCGGATCCTTCGTCTTCGCGATTGCAGAAACATTGGCCTGCTGACGATAAACACTGCTCGTCACGATCAAGCGGTGCATCGTTTTTGTGCTCTGCCCACGCTTTTGGAACTCGGCGGCAAGCCAGTTTAGCAATTCCGGATGGCTGGGGCGATCCCCGAGCGCGCCGAAGTTGCTAGGTGTGCGGACGATGCCTTGTCCGAAGTGATGTTGCCAAAGCCGGTTCATCCAGACGCGGGCGACGTGCAGGTTGCGCGTGTCCCCAAGCCAGGTTGCAAGCTCAGCGCGACCAGAACCGGCCGTTACCTTTGGCGCCTCGGTTGGGGTGACAAACAATGCCGGAACAGCACGCGGGACGATGTCTCCAAGGTCATCGTATTTGCCGCGGTTGTGAACACGGACATCGTGGATACCAGCGTGTGGGCTCTCGGGAACCCCGCCCTCCTGCGCGCCAACGGCAAGGGCTGCCTGTGGCGGAAGGGCCTTATTCAGCTGCGCAAGCTTTTCCTGAAGTACGGTGATGCGCTCGCGATCCTCACGGGCGATATCGGCGATGCTCCACGGGGTTGCCGGATGGACATTGTCCGGAAGGGTTTCGGCGAGTCGCAGTGCATCCTGGATGCGTCCAGCTTTGAATGCTGCCACAAGCTCGGCTGGCAGACCGCTGCCCGGGGCCTTCGCAAGGTCTTGGATCATCCAGCGATCCGGAGCTCCCGCAGGCCCAAATGGGTTGCCGGTTTGCCCCGCGATGGCATCCGCAGCGACATCCGCGATCAGCTTTCCATTCTCCCGAATCCGCCATGTGACATTGGTGGTGTCGCAGCTGTACTCGCCCTTCGGGAGGATATCGAGGGCGACGCGGCCACTTGTGTAATCCAGTCCATTTGGCAATTTGTGCGCTACTTGCGCGCCTTGTTGCCCGCCATTTGGAATCGCGCCATCCCCGAGGATTTGCTCCTTGCCATCTGGAGAGATGTAGACGACGCGCCACGTAATGCCATCCCCGCAGCCCGGGTCAGCATCCCGGACGCGAACCTCATGCTGCAGCCCGCCGGAGACAGGCCCGTTATAGATGAGCCTGACGCCGCCGCGTGGCCCCGGGTGCATCGCGACCGAGCTTGGGTCGACGGTGAACGTGACGTGGCTGATGGAGCGTAGGTTACGGTTGATGAGGAGATTTGGGGTGCCTTCGGTGCCCTCGATGGCATCCAGCCCCGCGACACCTGCAACCGTCTCAGTTACTTTTCCTAATCGCCCATACCCACTCATCCCGAGCGCTTGCATCCAGCGGCGGGTCAGCGCCGGGTTTGGGTCTTCCTGAAGGTTGCCTTTAATATAGGCGAGCGTCCGTGTGGTCAGCGATTTGTAGCTACTGCCCGCACGGGCGAGGGCTGCTCCACGCTCGGATGCCAGTTGTTTTTGCAGCGTATCCCGCTCAGCGCGAAGGGCTTTATCGGCTTTCGTCTCCAGCGGGATACGCATATAGACTTCGCCAGCGCCTTTTGGGGTGAGCTTTGGGATGATGTGAGTTGAGTAGAAAATCCCGCTGAGGGCGGTGTAGTCGCGCTGGCTGATGGGGTCGAACTTGTGGTTATGGCAGCGTGCGCACCCGATGGTGATGCCCATAAAGGCTTTGCCAACCGTGTCGAGTTGGTCATCCACGATGTCGGTGAGGATCTTGTCCTTGTCGGCATCCCCGTTGCCCCAGTTCCCAAATGCCAGCCAGCCAGTGGCGATGATGGAGTCCGGGATGATGTCGCCTGTCTGGTCACGGCGGGTGTCACCGGCGAGCTGTTCGGCGACGAATGTCTTCCAGGGCATGTCGGAATTGAAGGCGTTGACGACCCAGTCGCGGTACTTATAGGCCTCGGCAAAGTCGCTCTCGCCGCCGATTCCACGTGCATCTTGGGAGTCAGCGTAGCGGATGACATCCAGCCAATGCCGCCCCCACCGCTGGCCATATTCGGGGCGTGCGA